>CALRVU010000506.1:0-3295 GCA_943371685.1 Bordetella parapertussis
GCCCTCCACATTCAGGCCGGCGTCCTTGAAGATGCCGCGCTCCAGGCCGGCATACAGGGGCAGGCCCGAGGCGATCGGCCAGTAGCCGATCAGGATCTTGTCGTCGGCCGACCGAGCGGTGCGCGGCAGGCCCAGGGCCGCCAGGCCCGCCGCCGCCCCACTGGCCAGCGCCAGGCGGCGGTTGCGATCAAGGCGGGATGCAGCAGAACGGCTCATGAGTGGGCTCCGGAATCGGGGGATGGGTCAGAGGAAGGGGTCAGTGGGTGCTCAGGGGGCCACAGACGGCCAGTCGCGCAGCACGGCCAGCACGGCAGCCGAGTCGGCCACGGCGCCAAACACCCCGCCCTGCATGCCGATCATGGCGAAGGCCGCGGCATGGTTGGCGGGGTCGGTGGCGGCGGTGCAGTCGGTCAGCATCACGCACTCGAAGCCCCGGTCATTGGCCTCGCGCATGGTGGTGTGCACGCAGACATCGGTGGTGATGCCGGTCAGGATCAGGTTCTCGATGCCCTTGACCCGCAGCAGCAGCTCCAGGTCGGTGGCGCAGAACGAGCCCTTGCCGGGCTTGTCGATGATGGGCTCGCCCGCGGCGGGATAGAGCTCGGGAATGATGTCCCAGCCGGGCTCGCCCCGCACCAGGATCCGGCCGCAAGGGCCCATGTCGCCAATGCCGCGGCCCTCGGTGCCGATCTGGCGCGAGCGCCAGCGCTTGTTGGCCGGCAAGTCCGACAGGTCGGGCCGGTGGCCCTCGCGGGTGTGGATCACGTTGAGGCCGACACGGCGGGCCTCGGCCAGCAGCACTTGCAGCGGCGCGATCGGTGCGCGGGTCAGCGACAGGTCATAGCCCATCTTGTCGACATAGCCGCCGATGCCGCAGAAGTCGGTCTGCATGTCGATGATGACCAGCGCGGTGTTGGCCGGGCTGAAGTCCCCGTTGTAGGGCCAGGCATAGGGCGTGGAGGCAATCGTTGACATGGCAGGTCCTGTGACTGAAGTGAAAGCGAGGGGGCTCAGCGCGACACGCCCAGCTCCATCGGTGCGCCCTTGATGGCGCGGCGCGGCGAGCAGGTGGCAATCAGGATGGCCAGCGTCAGCGCATAGGGCATGGCGTTGAACAGGTAGTAGCCGCCGGTGACGCCGATGGACTGCAGGGCCGGCCCCAGGGCGCCCGCCCCGCCGAACAGCAAGGCCGCGCCCAGGCAGCGCCAGGGGCTCCATCGGGCAAAGATGACCAAGGCCACCGCGATCAGGCCCTGCCCGCTCGACAAGCCCTCGTTCCAGCTGCCCGGGTAGTAGAGCGACAGGGACGCCCCACCCAGCCCGGCCACAAAGCCGCCCGCCGTGGTGGCGGCAATCCGCACGCCATTGACCGAGGTGCCCAGCGCCCGGGCCGCATCGCTGGAGTCGCCAGCCATCCGCAGCACCAGACCCCAGCGGGTGTTGGCCAGGCCCCAGGCCAGCACCGCCGCCAGGGCCACACCCAGCGGAAACAAGGCGTTGATCGACAAAGCCGACTGCACCTGCGCTGAGCTGCTCCATGCCCCCAGCGCCAGCGACGGAATCTGCGGCGCCTGCGGCTGGATCAGCGGTTTGCCGAAGTAGAAGGCCAGGCCCGAACCCAGCAGCATCAGCGCAATGCCGGTGGCGATGTCAGACACCCGGGGCAAGGAGCACAAAAGGCCGTGCAGCAGCGCCAGCAGCGCGCCACAGCCACCCGCCGCCAGCACCCCCACCCAGGCCGAGCCCGACAGATAGGCCCCGCCAAAGCCGGCCATGGCCGAGAACACCAGCACACCCTCCAGACCCAGGTTGATGCGGCCGGATTTCTCGGTCAGGCACTCACCCAGGCTGACGAACAGGAAGGGTGTGCCCACGCGGATGGCACCGCCCAGCACCGCCAGCAGCAGATCGATCCACAGGTCGACAGTCATCACAGCTTCCCCCGCAACTGGGTCGGCCAGGGTGCGCGCTCCCAGCGCGGCAGCCAGTCCAGCAGGAACAAGCGCCCGCGCAAGGCCTCAGCCGCCAGGATCAGCACAAAGGCAAAGCCCTGCAGCACCAGCACCGAGGCATCGGGCAGGTCCATCCGCCGCTGCAGCAGCGAGCCGGCCGCGCCAAAGCCGCCGAACAGCAAGGCCACCGGTGGAATGGCCCAGGGGTTGTGGCGGGCCACGAAAGACACCAGGATGCCGGTGTAGCCCAGGCCGGCAATCACCGAGGCATTGGCCGAGGTGTGAACCGCCGCCACCTCGATGCCGCCGGCCAGCCCGGCGCAGGCGCCGCCTGCCGCACAGGCCACGACGATCAATCGGTCGCTGGGCAGGCCGACCAGCCGTGCGGCCTTGGCATTGCCGCCCACCACCCGCAGCGAGAAACCATGCGCCGTCCAGCTCAGCCAGAGGCCGCAGACCAGGCACAGCAGCAAGCCGATGACCAGGCCCCAGTGCACATCACCCAGCCAGCTGTCAAAGCCGTCCGCCCCCATGATCGGGCCGATGCGCAAGGCCTCGGCAATCGGCAGCGTCGAAGGCTTGTTCAGGCTGGCCGGGTCGCGCAGCGGCCCTTCGACCAGGTGCTTGAACAAGGCGATGGCGATGTAGCCCAGCAGCAGGCTGGAGATGGTCTCGTTGACACCGCGCCATTGCCGCAGCGCACCGCTGAGCGCCACCCACACGGCGCCACCCGCCGCTGCTGCCAGCAAGAGCAGCACGCTGCCGGCCATGTTCTGCGGCAAGCCCACCGCATACGGCAAGGCCGCGCAGGCCAGCGCACCGACCACCAGCGCGCCCTCGCCGCCGATCATGGTCAGCCCGGCCCGCGCCGGCAAGGCCACCGCCAGCGCAGTGAGCATCAGCGGCGCCGCGCGCTGCAGGCTGTTCTGCCAGGAGAAGCTGTCACCGAAAGCGCCCTTGAACAGCAGTACCCAGGCCTGCACCGGGTCTTTGCCGGCCACCCAGACGAACACGCCGAACAGGGCCAATGCGCCCATCAGCGCCAGCACCGGCAGCACCACGCTCTCGGCGCTGGCATGCCAGGGGCGAGGAACAGCAGCCATCACGACCTCCCTTGACGGAACGCCAGCCCGGCAGCCGGGCGGCGGGTCTGCACACCAGCCTGGTCAGGCCTTGCCGATCACCCCGGCAACGAGGTAGTTCATGCCTTCGAGCACCGGATCGGTCTGCTTGTGGGCCGTGCCCTTGGGGATCACCACCTTGCCGGTGTTGTCCTTCAACTCGCCCTTGAAGATGTCGAAGCTGCCCTTGAGCATGGCCGCACGCACGGTCTCGGCTTGCTT
>CALRVU010000507.1:0-3285 GCA_943371685.1 Bordetella parapertussis
ACTTCCCGGTCATGGTGCCCATGTGGATGTTCCCGGTTGCCCTGGCCACGGGCAACACCTTTGTTCTCAAGCCCAGCGAGCGCGATCCCTCGCCCAGCCTGTTCATTGCCGAGCTGCTCAAGCAGGCCGGCCTGCCCGATGGCGTGTTCAATGTGGTGCAGGGCGACAAGACGGTGGTGGATGCGCTGCTCCATCACCCCGATGTGAAGGCCGTCAGCTTCGTCGGCTCCACGCCCATCGCCCAGTACATCTACGAGACCGGCGCCAAGCTGGGCAAGCGGGTGCAGGCCCTGGGCGGCGCCAAGAACCACATGGTGGTGATGCCCGACGCCGACATCGAGCAGTCGGTCGATGCGCTGATCGGCGCGGCCTATGGCTCAGCCGGCGAGCGCTGCATGGCCATCAGCGTGGCCGTGCTGGTCGGCGATGTGGCCGACCAGATCGTGCCCAAGCTGGCCGAGCGCGCCCGCACCCTGAAGATCACCGACGGCATGGACCTGAGCGCCGAGATGGGCCCGATCGTGACCCGCGAGGCCCGCGACCGCATCGAAGGCTATGTGGCCCTGGGTGTGGAAGAAGGCGCGACGCTGGTGGTCGACGGCCGGGGCCACAGCGTGGCCGGCTTTGAAGGGGGCTTCTTCACCGGTGGCAGCTTGTTCGACCATGTGCTGCCTTCCATGCGCATCTACAAGGAAGAGATCTTCGGCCCGGTGCTGGCCTGCGTGCGGGTCAAGGACTTTGCCGAGGCGCTGGCCCTGGTCAACGCCCATGAGTTCGGTAATGGCGTGGCCTGCTTCACCAGCGACGGCAATGTGGCCCGCGAGTTCAGCCGCCGCGTCCAGGTGGGCATGGTCGGCATCAACGTGCCTATTCCCGTGCCCATGGCCTGGCACGGCTTTGGCGGCTGGAAGAAGAGCCTGTTCGGCGACATGCACGCCTATGGCGAAGAAGGCGTGCGCTTCTACACCAAGCAGAAGAGCATCATGCAGCGCTGGCCGGCGAGCATCGGAAAAGGCGCCGAGTTCGTGATGCCGACCGCGAAGTAAAGCCTGCCATCCCCAGGGCCAGCAGGCCGGCCAGGGTCATGGCGGCCGTGCCGGGCTCGGGCACGGCGCTGACCGAGGCCACCACCGACACCGCGTCCACGTTGGCGAAGTGCAGGTAGGGGCTCTGCGTGTTGGCAAAGCGCAGCGTGGTGATGCCCGCCTGCGCCACGAAGCTGAGCTGCTTCACGGTCCAGACGATGGTGCCCAGCGGATTGCTGATGTCGTAGCCGTACTGGCTGCCGGCCACGCTCACATCAAAGTGGGCGGTGCCGTCCCGGCCCGCGCCGGCCTGGCTGCCCAGGCTGAAACTCAGGTCATAGCTTTTGCCCACTTCGGTGGCAAAGCTCTGCTCGATGCCGCCACCGGTGTAGGTGTAGTTGGCCAGGTCAACGATCATCTGGCCGTCAGCCGCGCCGCCATAGCCGCCGGCATTGAACCATTCCACCCCGTTGTTCACCGTCGTCCAGCCGGTGATCTGATGCGATCCGCCCATCACGATGGCATAGCCCGTGCCGGTCGGTTGCTCAAAACTGCCGTTGACCAGCAGATTGCCGTTCGCCCAGGCGGGCGTCAGCGGGACCAGGCCGATCGACAGGGCGGCGGCGCAAAGCAGGCGACGAGGTGACATGGTGAAGCTCCTTCCGGCATTGATTGGGGTACTCCTGCATGCGCCGGACGGCGAGCGCAAACGGCTCACGCCGCGGCGTCTGGCATCATCACCACTGGATCGACAGCATGGCTGTCACAGTGCCCATGCCCCGAACTAAAGACATCCCGTCCGTCCCCGCCTCTGACGCGAGTGCCGCCAGCGCCTCGCGCCTTCAAATGGCCGACATCGCCCGCCTTGCCGGCGTGTCGGTGTCCACCGTGTCGCGGGCGCTCGCGGGCAGTCCGCTGGTCAATGCCGAGACCCGCACCCGGGTGGCCGAGCTGGCCCGCACGCTCAAGTACACGATCAACGTCGGTGCCCAGAACCTGCGCCTCAAGCAGAACCGCACCGTGGCGCTGATCGTGCCTTACGACCCCGAGACCCGGCAGCACCTGTCCGACCCGTTCTTCCTCAGCATGATCGGCAGCATTGCCGACGCGCTGACCGAGCTGGGCTACGACATGCTGCTCTCGCGCGTCGATGCCGACCGGCTCGACACTGCACTGCAGTTCTACGACACCGGTCGGGCGATCGGCATCGTGCTGATCGGTCAGTGGCACCACCACGACCAGCTCAACCAGATGGCCTTGCGGGGTGTGCCGCTGGTGGTCTGGGGCGCGCGGCTGCAAGAGCAGATCTATTCCACCGTGGGCAGCGACAACCTGGCCGGCGGCCGCAAGATCACCGCCCACCTGCTGGCCCAGGGCGCGCGGCGCATCGCCTTTCTGGGCGACCCGGAGTTGCCCGAGGTCGGCCAGCGCTACCAAGGCTATCTGGATGCGCATGAGGCGGCCGGCGTGGCGCCCGACCCGGTGCTGTGCCGGCCAGTGGCCTTTGTCCGCGCGGCGGTGAGCGAGGCGATCGAGACGCTGGTGGCCGAGGGCGCGCAGTTCGACGCCGTGTTCGCCGGCAGCGATGTGCTGGCCATGACCGCCATCAGCACCCTGCGCCAGCTGGGCCGCGAGGTGCCGCGCGATGTGATGGTGGCCGGCTACGACGACATCGAGCTCTCCGCCCACTTCCACCCGCCACTGACGACCGTGCGCCAGCCCATCCACGAGGCCGGTCAGGCCCTGGTGGCCTCGCTGCTGGCGCAGCTGGAAGGCAAGCGCGGTGAGCAGCGCCTGCTGCCCACCGACCTGGTGGTGCGTGAGAGCACCACGCTGCGCGAGCCGGTCAGCCCGGGCTGAGGCCGCAGGCGTCGGCCATCACGCAGCAATTGCGGCCCCGGCGCTTGGCTTCGTAGAGCGCCGCGTCGGCCGCCTCCAGCAGCTGCACCGGTGACTGGGGTGGCTGCGGTCGCATCTGCGCCAAGCCCACGCTGACGGTCACCCCTTCGGCCTCGGTGGTGGCCGCCGCGCTGGCGGCGATGCCCGACTGCTGCACGCTCAACCGCAGGCGCTCGGCAAAGGCCGCGGCTGCCTGGGGTGATCCGCCCGCCAGCAGCACGGCAAACTCTTCGCCGCCGATGCGGGCCAGGAAGTCGCCTTCGCGCAGATTGGCCCGCATGACGGCGGCCACGCTGCGCAGACAGGCGTCGCCGGCAGGATGACCGTGGCGGTCGTTGAAGCGCTTGAAGTGGTCGATGTC
>CALRVU010000508.1:0-3282 GCA_943371685.1 Bordetella parapertussis
CTTCTCCTTGGCAAAAACCTCGGAGATGTCGCGCAACAAGCCTTGCCGGTCATTGGCCTCGATGGCCACATCCACTGGATAGGCGGCCTCTCGGTCCTTGGGCGGTGCGCCCCAGGTCACGGGGATCTCACGCTCCGGGCATTGGCGGGCCATGTGGCGGAAGTTCTGGCAATCGCGCCGATGAATGGCCACGCCATGACCGCGGGTCACAAAGCCACCTATCGGATCCGGCGGCGCCGGCCGGCAGCAACGCGCCAGATTGGTGAGCAGGCTCTCCACCCCCACCACCAGCACACCACCCCGCCCCGCCAAGCCCGCCGGCCGGGCCTGGCGCAACATGGGCAGATCGGCATCGGGCGCTGGCGCCGGCGGCGGGCGCAACAGCTGCTCGATGTTGCGCAGCGAGTATTCGTCCTTGCCAACCAGCTCGAACAAGCCGTCGGCATCCTTGAAGCCCAGCTGCTCGGCCAGTTCCCCCAGCTTGAGCGCCGTGCGGCCTTCGCGTTGCAGCAGTTTTTCCACCAGCTCGCGGCCGCGGGCGATGGTGACCGCCTGCGCCTGGCCGTTGAACCAGGCGCGGGCCTTGGCGCGGGCCCGCGGGCTGCGCAGGAAACCCAGTTCCAGGTTGAGCCAGTCCAGCGACGGCCCGCCCTCCTTGGCCGAGATCACCTCCACCGTCTGACCGTTCTGCAGCGAGGTGGACAGCGGCACCATCACCCCATCCACCCGGGCACCCCGGCAGCGGTGGCCCAGATCGGTGTGCACGGCATAAGCAAAATCGACCGGCGTGGCGCCTGCCGTCAACTCGATCACCGTGGCCTGCGGCGTGAAGACATAGATGCGGTCGTCGAAACGCCCTTCCACGGCCGCGGTGCCGCTGGTCGTGTCACGCTCCCAGGCCAGCAACTGGCGCAGCACGGCCTTGCGGGCTTCGGCCACCCGCTCCTCAAACTCGCCCGCCGCGGCCACGCCGGCATAGCCCTTGGCGCCCGCCTCCTTGTAAGCCCAATGCGCGGCCACACCATATTCGGCATGCTCATGCATGGCCTGGGTGCGGATCTGGACCTCGATCGGCCGGCCGTCATCGCCCAGCACCACGGTGTGCAAGGACCGGTAGCCATTGGCCTTGGGCCGGGCGATGTAGTCGTCGTACTCGGCCGCCAGCGCGGCAAACCGTTCCTGCACCCGGCTCAGGGCGGCGTAGCAGGCCGGCACATCGGCCACCACCACGCGCAAGGCGCGCACATCCATCACCTGGTCAAACGGCAACTGCTTGCCCTGCATCTTTTTCCAGATGCTGTAGAGGTGCTTGGGCCGGCCATGCACCACCGCCGGCACGCCGTGGCTCTGCAGATCGGCCTGCACCAGCCGGCGCACGGCTTCCACGCCGGCTTCGCGCTCAATGCGCTTTTCGGCCAGCAGGCCGGCAATGCGCTTGTACTCGTCGGGCTGCAGAAAGCGGAAGGCCAGGTCTTCCATCTCCCACTTGATCTGCCAGATGCCCAGCCGGTTGGCCAGCGGCGCAAACACCAGCCGAGACTCCAGGGCCAACGCCGACGGGCAAGGCTGCTTGCTGGCGGCAAACCAGCGCAGCGTCTGCAAGCGCGAGGCGAGCCGGAGCAGCACCACCCGCAGATCGCGCGAGAAAGCCAGCAGCATCTTGCGCACCCGCTCGGTCTGCTCGGCCAGTTGGGCCTCGCCCACCTGGGCCTCGCGCGCCGCCTGCTTTGACGGCGCACCACCGATCGAGGCCAGGATCTCGGCCACGCCAATGGCATGGCTGAATGCCTCCTCGCCGCTGTCGAGCAGGCGCCCGGCCAGCAGCGGCTCGGCAAAGGCCCGGGCGCGCAACAAGGCGCTCTCGCCGGTTTCGGCCACCGCTGCGCCGGGCACGGGGCTGGAACCCCCTGCGCGGTCGGGCGCCAGAAAGTCAGCCGCCAGGGCGACGATCGGCGCGGCCTGGGGCTCGGCTTCGCGTTGACTCTTCATGGCTCCAGCAGAAAGGCCCGCACGGCGGCCACCTGGTCGGCTTGCACCAGCGTCGGCGCATGGCCAACACCCTCAAAACTGCACAAGCGGGCTCTCGGGCCGCGCTGGCCCATGGCGGCAGCCGTCTGGGCGGACAGCAGATCGGATTCAGCGCCACGCAACAGCAAGGTGGGGCAGCGGATCTGGTCATAGCTGGCCCAGAGCATGGCCTCGCCAGCAGCCGTCACCTCGGGCGTCACAGCCCGGAAGGCCTGGGCGATCGCCGGGTCGTAGTGTGGCTTGAAGCCGGCGCCATCGGCCTTGAGCTGGGCCGCCGACAAGGCCAGCCACTGCGCGCGGCTGTGCGGGCCGAAGCTGCTGGAAATCGCCCACAAGGCATCGGCAGCCTCGTCCAGCGTGGCCCAGTGGGCAGGCTGGCCCAGGTATTGGCCGATGCGCTGCAGCGAAGCCCATTCAATCGTCGGACCGACATCGTTCAACACCAGCCGATCAATGGGCGAGCCCGGCAGCGCCGCCAGGCCCATGCCGATCAGGCCGCCCATGGACGTGCCGACCCAATGCACGGTCTGCGCATCCAATCGGGCCAGCAGGGTCACCATGTCTGCCACATAGGCCGGGATCACATAGCCCAGCGGATCGGCCAGCCAATCCGAGCGACCACGGCCCACCACGTCCGGGCAGACCACGCGGTAATCAGCGGCCATGGCCTGGGCCAGCACATCAAAGTCGCGCCCCTGGCGTGACAGGCCATGGACGCAGACCAGCACTTTCGGATTCTGCGGGTCGCCCCATTCGGCATAGGCCATGCGGTGCAGGCCCCGGCTGCCCAGGCACTGCACCTCGTGGAGGCGGGGGGCGGGAGAGGTGGCGTGGCTCATGATGGGTCTTTTCCTTGCACGCGCGAGTTCAAGCGATGCGGTTTTGGTACGCCGAGGCTTTGTTAGCTGGGTTTCAGCAGCGCGCCGGATAATCAACTGTAGCAACCCTCAGACTCAACCGCCCCACGGAGAAACTCACATGCTTACCGGAAAAACTGCGCTTGTCACGGGATCCACCAGCGGCATCGGGCTGGGCATGGCCAAGGCCCTGGCGGCCCAGGGCGCCAACATCATGCTCAACGGATTCGGCGAGTTCGAGCCGGCCAAGGCCGAGATCGCCGCCCTGGGCGTGCGCGTGGCCTACCACGGCGCCGACATGAGCAAGCCCGCCGAGATCGAAGCCATGATGCAGGCCTGCGAGGCCGAGCTCGGACCGGTCGACATCCTGGTCAACAACGCCGGCATCCAGTTCGTG
>CALRVU010000509.1:0-3281 GCA_943371685.1 Bordetella parapertussis
CACTCGCCGCCAAGCACACCAGCATCCAGGACGTGCGCGGCCTGGGCGCGATGGTGGCGATCGAATTGTTCAAGAATGGCGACCACGCGCAACCGGACGCCGACCTGACCAAGCGGGTCTGCATGGATGCGATCGGCCGCGGCCTGGTCTTGCTGTCTTGCGGCGTTTATGCGAACGTGATCCGCATCCTGGTGCCGCTGACGGCCACGGACGCGCAACTCGATGAGGGCTTGGCCCTGCTCGGCGAGTCGCTGGCGGCCTGCGGCGCATGATGACTGAAAACCACCAAGGAAACCCGACGATGGACCTGACCAACACGCCCCTGGGCACGCTGAACGATCCCAGCCTGCTCAAGACCGATTCCTTGATCAACGGCGAATGGGTCGGCAGCAGCCAGCGCTTTGACGTGATCGATCCCGCCACTGGGTGCAAGCTGGCCGACGTGGCCAATCTGGGCGCCGAAGCCACCCACCATGCCATCGTGGCAGCCAACAAGGCCTGGGGCCCCTGGCGGGCCAAGACGGCCAAGGAGCGCGCCGCGATCCTGATGAAGTGGTTCCACCTGCTGCATGCCAACGCCGACGATCTGGCCCGCATCATGACCGCCGAGCAGGGCAAACCACTGGCCGAGGCCCGTGGCGAGGTGACCTACGGTGCCAGTTTCATCGAGTGGTTTGCCGAAGAGTCCAAGCGGGTCTACGGCGAAACCATCCCGACCACCGACAACAACAAGCGCTACATCGTCATCAAGCAGCCGATCGGCGTCTGCGCGGCCATCACGCCCTGGAACTTCCCCATCGCCATGATCACCCGCAAGGTGGCACCGGCCCTGGCGGCCGGTTGCCCGGTGGTCATCAAGCCGGCCGAGGCGACGCCGCTCTCCGCCCTGGCGGTGGCCGAGCTGGCCCAGCGCGCCGGCATGCCGGCAGGCGTGCTCAACATCATCACGGCCGATGCCGATCAGTCGATCGAAGTCGGCAAGGTGCTGTGCAGCTCGGATGTGGTCCGACACCTGTCCTTCACCGGTTCCACCGAGGTGGGCCGGATCCTGATGAAGCAGTGCGCGCCCACCGTCAAGAAGCTGGCGCTGGAGTTGGGCGGCAATGCGCCGTTCATCGTCTTTGACGATGCGGATCTGGACTCGGCCGTCGAAGGCGCCATGGTCAGCAAGTACCGCAACGCCGGCCAGACCTGCGTCTGCGCCAACCGCTTCTATGTGCAGGCCGGCATCCATGATGCGTTCGTTGCCAAGCTGGCTGAAAAGGCCCAGGCCATGAAGGTGGGCAATGGCTTCGAGGCCGGCGTCAACCTGGGCCCGATGATCGACGACCAGGCCGTTGCCAAGGTCGAAGCCCATGTGGCCGATGCCCTGGCCAAGGGCGCCACGCTGCTGGCCGGTGGCGAGGCCCTGGGCGGTCGCTTCTTCAGCCCGACCGTGCTGTCTGGTGTGACGCCGGACATGCTCTGCTCCAAGGAAGAAACCTTCGGCCCGGTGGCGCCGGTGATCCGCTTCAGCGACGAAGCTGAAGTCGTGGCCCTGGCCAATGCCACCGAGTTCGGCCTGGCCAGCTACTTCTACAGCCGCGACATCGGCCGGATCTTCCGGGTCGGTGAGGCGCTGGAGTACGGCATGGTCGGCATCAACACCGGACTGATCTCGACCGCCGAAGTGCCCTTCGGAGGCGTCAAGCAGTCGGGCCTGGGACGCGAAGGCGCGCACCAGGGCATGGACGACTACGTCGAGGTCAAGTACCTCTGCCTGGGCGACATCCAGAAGTAAAGCGCTGGTCGGGCGCTGGGCGCCTGGTCAGTGATGCGCTGCAGGCGGCTCGTCGTTGGCCGCAGCAGCCATGCCCAGCAAGCGGCTCAGGCCCTCGCCGGCCGCCTGGCCCACGGCCCGGCTGAGCAGGGCCTGGGCCTCTTTGCCGTGGATGGGATACTGGCCCACGCCCACCCTGGCGCCCATGGGCACGGCCTGGCCAGTGACCTGGAAGGGCTGGGTGACCGAGCTGAGCAGCTTGCGGGCGACCCTGTCGGCGTCGTCATCGGCGTCGATCCAGGCCAGCAGCACGGCGAACATGTCGCCGCCCAGAGAGGCCACCACGTCGCTGGCCCGCAGCGAGGCGCGCAGGCGCACCGCCGCCTTGCGCCGCAGCACATTGGCGGCTTCGGCACCCAGGCTCGCTTCGGCAGCCCGGAAGCCGTCCAGGTGCAGAACGATCAAGGCCATGGAGGCAGGCTCGCGCTCGCGCAAGGCGAGCAGGTGAGTCATGTGCTCGAGCAACTGGTGGTGATTGGGCAGGCCGGTGGTCAGGTCGATGCTGTAGGCGCGGCGCGCGGCGTCGTCCTGACGCTTGCGCTCCAGGGTCATGCGCAAGGTGCGACCCAGCATCTCGGGATGCAGATCCCGCTCAGCCAGGACCTCACGCACCCCCATCTGCAGCAAGCGCAGGCAGGTGGCCGGGGTGGGTTCGGGCGCCACGACGATCACCGCAGACTCCAGCACCGCACGCGGCAGACCTTTCCAGCCGAGCAGTCGCTCCAGCCCTCCGGCCGCCTTCAGATTGATCAGGACGGCATCGACCGTCTGGCCCTGCTGCTGGCTGCCCAACTGCTCCAGCGTGCTGCAGCCATGCAGGATGAAGGGTCCGAAGGCCGATGTGGTGAGGTCGGGCAGCGTGGGGGCAAGGCAGAAGACCTGATAGGGGGCAGCCATGATTGTTTTCAGTGTTGTGGGGCCATGATGCCCCAAGCCGGCCAGCGCCGACAGACCTGAAAACACCAACGCCGCGACAGAGCGCGGCGTTGGACCCTCAAAGAGGAGCTTGCTGGATCAGAACGAGTAGCCCACCGACAGCGAATAGACCACCGGACGGAAGTCGATCGTGGTCGTGCGGATCAGCGTCGTGGGCCCGTTGCCCAGATTGGTCTGCGTGGTCGCGGTCATGTCGCTCTTCACGTCGGCATAGGCCAGCGTGGCCACGAGTGACCAGTTCTTGTCGATCTGCCAGGTGCCGCCGACGTGGGCCGCCAGGCCCAACGATGGCGTCAGATCAACCCGGGTGGTGCCACCGCTGGCGGCGTTGCCCGAACCGGTACTGCGCGTCTTGATGAAGCGGGTGTAGTTGACACCTGCACCCACGAAGGCCGACAGGCCTGGCGTGAAGTCATCGAAGTGGTAGTTCAGGAAGGCCGTGGGGGGCGCCTGCTTGACCAGGGTGATCTGGCCGAAGGGCTCGATGAACTCGGTGCCATAGACGCTGTGCTCGGGCGGAATGCCC
>CALRVU010000510.1:0-3249 GCA_943371685.1 Bordetella parapertussis
GGCCTAACGAATGAAAGGGACTTCCCCGTCCCGAACTAGCCGCGATGCGGCAAACGGCAACTGAGTGCCACGATGGGGAGTGCGATCTCTCATCAACTCATTCGGAAGGGGAAGTCCATGACGATTCTGACCGTTGGCATCGATCTCGCCAAGAACGTTTTTGCAGTGCACGGCACCAACGAGGCCGGCAAACCCGAGCTCGTCAAACCCAATGTGGCGCGCGACAAACTGGTCGAGTTGATCGCCGCATTGCCGCCGTGCCTGATTGGCATGGAAGCCTGCTCAGGCGCGCACCACTGGGCCAGGCAGTTTGAAGCGCTGGGGCACACCGTGCGGCTGATTGCGCCGAAGTTCGTCACGCCTTACCGCATGAGCGGCAAGCGGGGCAAAAACGATGCAGCGGATGCAGCCGCGATCTGCGAAGCCGTGCAACGGCCCCACATGCGGTTCGTGCCGGCCAAGAGCCTGGAGCAGCAATCTCGACTGTTGGTCCACCGTGCCCGACAAGGCTTCGTCGAGCAGCGCACGGCCACCATCAACCGCATCCGGGGCCTGCTCAGTGAGTTCGGCATCGTGCTGCCACTGAAGGCCGCCACCGTACGCCGTCGAGCCTGCGAGTGTCTGGAAAACTTGCCGGGCTACGCGAACACCGTGATCGGTGATCTGCTCAGCGAAGTCACGCGGCTCGATGAGCGCGTTGCGCAATACGACCAGCACATCAAGACGATGGCCAGGGATGACGCACGGGCCAAGCGCCTGATGCAGCTCAGCGGCGTTGGCGAAACTACCGCCACCTGCTTGCTGGCGATGATCGGCAACGGGCATGACTTTGAAAGCGGTCGGCAGTTCGCAGCGTGGCTGGGCCTGGCACCGGGCCAATACAGCTCAGGAGGCAAGACCCGATTGGGTCGCATCACCAAGGCCGGTGATGCCTACCTGCGCAGCTTGTTGGTGCTCGGTGCTCGCGCCCTGTTGGCTGCGGCCAAGAACAAGACCGACAGCGTCAGCAAATGGGCCGTGGCCCTGGCAGAGAGACGCGGCTACTGGAAGGCTGTGGTGGCCATTGCGGCGAAGAACGCGCGCATGGCCTGGGCGGTGCTGCGGAAGGGCGAGGCCTTCGCCATGCCAGCCTGAGGCCAGCTTCCGGCATCAACCAAACGCACAGCACCAGGAGCACCGAATTCGACCGCCGCGTGACGGCAGGCGTTGATGACAACAGGTTTGGACCTGCGCGGGGAGTGACCGTTTAATTCAAGGGCAGCCAATGGTTTGCCGGCTAACGAATGGGTCCCCCGCGTGCGTCCTTCATCAGGGTCCGTGGCCATCAACACGCCACACGAATGACCGTTTGTAGTTTGGCCAGTCCGCACCTCTTGTCCTCACCACCGCCTGACCCGAAACCAAGTGGTTGCTTGAACAGCAGTACAAAACAATCAGGCCCGCTGTGCGGGCCTGAGGGTTAGCTTTTGCTTGACGGACGGGGAAGCCCTTGTAGTTCGACGTAAGGGGCCTGCCGCAGGCAGGTCCCCTTGACGGAGGGGTTAGCAACTGTCTTCCAAGTCAAGCCTGTTCGGCTGGTTTGACGTGTCGGGTTGCATTCCATAGAGCTTGGTCGCGAAGCATGGCATTGAGGATGGTGAGCAGTTTGCGCATGCAGGCCACGATGGCCACCTTCTTGGGTTTTCCGGCTTTGAGCAAGCGCTCGTAGAACTCGCGGATCACAGGGTTGTGGCGCATGGCAACGATCGCTGCCATGTAGACCACCGAGCGCACTTCTGATCGTCCGCCCCATGTTCGACGTTTGCCGCTGCGCCCACCCGAGTCATCCGCCAACGGCGCCACGCCCACCAGCTTGGCAATCTGGCGGCGGCCGAGTTGTCCGAGTTCAGGCAACGCGGCCGTCAGCGTCAGGATCGTCACCGGACCCACGCCCTTGACGCTGTCGAGCAACTGCCGCTGCGCATTGAAATGTTGATCCATGTGATCGTCGATGTGCGCATCGATCGCCTCGATCTGCTTGTCCAGCAGCTTGAGCACGCTGGTGATGCTCCTGGCGGCTCGCTGGCCGGCGTGTTCGAGCCGGTTGTGCTCGGCCACTCGCATGTCGACCAGTTGCCGTCTGCGCGTCATCAGCTCAGCCAGCAGCTCTCTCGCCCGATCGACCATGGGCGTGATGAACTTGTTCCGGTCAGCATGGCGGGCCAGCACGTCGGCAAAGTCT
Organism: Bordetella parapertussis; assembly: GCA_943371685.1. GTDB lineage: Bacteria > Pseudomonadota > Gammaproteobacteria > Burkholderiales > Burkholderiaceae_C > Ideonella > Ideonella parapertussis_A. The sequence goes on from CALRVU010000510.1 coordinate 2,222, forward strand.
CTCAACGATCGCGCATCGACCTGGTCCGTCTTGGCCAGCACGCCCATGGACTTCGCGAAGTCCCGAGCCTGGCGAGGATTGACCCGTGCGACGCACACACCCGCGCCTTGTAGCGCGCAAACCAAGCCTCGCTCGTAGCCTCCGGTGGCTTCCACCACCACCAGGTCCACGTGCGCTGCCTGGAGCATCGCGATCAGCTCGTTCCATCCAACGGCATCGTTCGCCACACGTCGCTGCGTGGCCCCCACGCAGACATCTAAATGGAGCTTGCTCACATCGATGCCGGCATTGGGTTTGACCGAGCCGTTCGCTACCCCACCTTGCTGATGCATGTTCATGATCGACAACTGTTCGGGCTACACGGTTGAATGAAAAGAGCCGATGCGTTGACCTTGAGCTAACCCGCGAGCTGCCTGCTCATAGGCGTATCGGGTTTGGCGCATCGACCGCGAAAGCTTCAGATTTCACTCTGATTGACTGTCTTTGGAAAGATACAAGGTGGCTGGGTGAAAGTACAAGGCATAGAAGGTCTTTGCGTCTTCCCAATCGTCCTCGAACGCTTCGGCCAGGTGCCGATAGTAGGGCTCAGCCCTCCAATCATTTCGCTCAATGGCGCCGCGCTGCTGCGCTACGAAATATGCTCTCAGTGACTCCCAACGAAGCGCGTGCATGCAGAATTCAAGCAACTCAGGTGGTGCGATCTTAGAGCTAGCAATGAATTCACGCTCAAACTGCCACTGCTCTGTTGGATTGGTGCGCGCAAGCTCAACCAAGGCGGTTCCGAACGGAATGATTTCGTCGGCTCCTGACTCGGGCGAGAAGCCCTTGGAGGCTGCAAGCACGATCTCGCGGAACTCTTCGATCGGTGTCACTGTGCCACCTAACGAAGCTGTCCAAAAACCCCAAATCCCAGCCCGCGCGTCACGCTGAACGCACCTGATCGGCTGCGGAGTCGAATTTCTGGTTTCATCGCAAAAATGGGTTTCGGACGGACGAGCGTTGTGCAGGGGGCCGACAGCAGGCCCTTT
>CALRVU010000511.1:0-3247 GCA_943371685.1 Bordetella parapertussis
GCCGGCTACCTGGGCGACCTGACCGGCGGCGTGTTCGGCAGCCAGTACGTCGAGATCTTCGCCTTTCTGGTGCTGATCCTGGTGCTCACCTTGCGCCCCTCGGGCCTGATGGGTGAACGAGTGGCCGACCGAGCCTGAAGGCGGACCAAGCAATGGACAAGTTGAATCAACCGACCAAGATCGTGCTGTTCGTGCTGGCCGCACTCGCCCTGGTGGCGCTGCCGCTGGTGGTGGCGCCGTTCGGCCAGGGCTGGGTGCGCATCATGGCGCTGGCCCTGCTCTACGTCATGCTGGCCCTGGGCCTGAACATCGTGGTGGGCTACGCCGGCCTGCTCGACCTGGGCTACGTCGCCTTCTACGCGGTCGGTGCCTACATGTACGCGCTGCTCGCCTCGCCGCACCTGACCGACCACTTCGAGTGGATCAAGGCCATGTTCCCCAACGGCCTGCACACGCCCATCTGGGCGGTGATCCCGCTGGCCGCTGCATTTGCCGGCCTGGCCGGCATGGTGCTGGGCGCGCCCACCCTCAAGCTGCGCGGTGACTACCTGGCCATCGTCACGCTGGGCTTCGGCGAGATCATCCGGGTCTTCATGAACAACCTGGAGTACCCGATCAACATCACCAACGGCCCGCGCGGCATCAGCCAGATTGACGCCATGAGCATCGGCCCGCTGGACTTCGGCAAGCCCACCGAGCTGTTCGGCCTGGCCATTCCGTCGGTGGCGCTGTACTACTGGCTGTTCCTGGCGCTGGTGGTGGTCACCATCATCATCTGCCGCAACCTGGCCGACTCGCGCATCGGCCGGGCCTGGATGGCCATCCGCGAGGACGAGATCGCCGCCAAGGCCATGGGCCTGAACACCCGCAACCTGAAGCTCATGGCCTTCGGCATGGGCGCCACCTTCGGCGGTGTGTCCGGGGCCATGTTCGCCGCCTTCCAGGGCTTCGTCTCGCCCGAGTCCTTCTCGCTGATGGAGTCGGTGATGATCGTCGCCATGGTCGTGCTCGGCGGCCTGGGTCACCTGCCCGGCGTGATCCTGGGCGCGCTGCTGCTGGCCGCGCTGCCCGAGGTGCTGCGCTATGTGGCCGGGCCGCTGCAGCAGCTCACCGACGGCCGGCTTGACGCCGCCATCCTGCGCCAGCTGCTCATCGCCCTGGCCATGATCGTCATCATGCTGCTGCGCCCGCGCGGCCTGTGGCCCTCGCCCGAGCATGGCAAGGCTGCAGCGTCGGCTGTCAAGTAAACCGGAGCAGAGCAACACCATGACTCAAACCGTATTGAAGGTCCAAGGCGTGTCCAAGCGCTTTGGCGGGCTGCAAGCCCTCTCCGAAGTGGGCATCACCATCCAGAAGGGTCAGGTCTACGGCCTGATCGGCCCCAATGGCGCGGGCAAGACCACCTTCTTCAACGTCATCACCGGCCTGTACACGCCCGACGGCGGCAGCTTCGAGCTGGGCGGCGAGCCCTACACCCCGACGACGGTGCACGAAGTGGCCAAGGCCGGCATTGCCCGCACCTTCCAGAACATCCGGCTGTTTGCCGAGATGACGGCCCTCGAGAACGTGATGGTCGGCCGCCATGTGCGCTCGGGCTCGGGCCTGCTGGGCGCCATGTTCCGCACGGCCAGCTTCAAGGCCGAAGAGGCGGCGATCCGCCAGCGCGCGCAAGAGCTGCTCGACTACGTCGGCATCGGCAAGTACGCCGACTTCAAGGCCCGCACCCTGAGCTACGGCGACCAGCGCCGGCTGGAGATTGCCCGGGCACTGGCCACCGACCCCAAGCTGATCGCACTCGACGAGCCGGCCGCCGGCATGAACGCCACCGAGAAGGTCGTGCTCAGAGAGCTGATCGATCGCATCCGCAAGGACGGCCGGACCATCTTGCTGATCGAGCACGACGTGAAGCTGGTGATGGGCTTGTGCGACCGGGTGAGCGTGCTGGACTACGGCAAGCAGATCGCCGAGGGCACGCCCGCCGAAGTGCAGGGCAATGCCAAGGTGATCGAAGCCTATCTGGGCGCCGGCCACGCAGCATGAAATGGGGCACACGGCTTCGCGAGTACGCGAATCCACCCGCCGGGCGGGTGGCTCAGCCGCCACGGCGATGTCAGTCGCAACTTCGTTGCTCTGGCGGCCCGGCGCCGGCTGAGCCCCGCGGCTTCCAACCTACATCGGAACAGACACCATGACAGCAACCTCCACAGCCCCCGTCCTGCTCAAGGTCACGGGCCTCAAAGTGGCCTACGGCGGAATCCAGGCCGTCAAGGGCGCGAGCTTTGAAGTGCGCGAAGGCGAACTCGTCAGCCTGATCGGCGCCAACGGCGCGGGCAAGACCACCACGCTCAAGGCCATCACCGGGTTGCAACCCGTGGCCCAGGGCGAGATCGAGTTCATGGGCAAGAGCATCAAGGGCCAGGGTGCCTGGGACCTGGCGCGCCAGGGCCTGGTGATGATCCCCGAAGGCCGGGGCACCTTCACCCGCATGACCATCACCGAAAACCTGCAGATGGGCGCCTACTGCCGCGACGACGACGAGATCGAGGCCGACATCGCCAAGGTCTTCGAGATCTTCCCGCGCCTGAAAGAGCGTGCCCTGCAACTGGCTGGCACCATGAGCGGCGGCGAGCAACAGATGCTGGCCATGGGCCGCGCGCTGATGGCCCGGCCCAAGGTGCTGCTGCTCGACGAGCCGAGCATGGGCCTGTCACCGATCATGGTCGACAAGATCTTCGAAGTCGTCGAGACCATCCACGGCCGTGGCACCACCATGCTGCTGGTCGAGCAGAACGCGAGCCGGGCCCTCTCCCTGGCCAACCGCGGCTATGTGATGGAGTCCGGCGAGGTGACCATGAACGGCCCGGCCAAGGACCTGCTCAATGATCCCAAGGTGCGTGCAGCGTACCTGGGGGAGTGAGGATTCATTCGTGATTTCGCGGGCATCCCTGTCGGTTGCTGATGAGTTGCTGCCCGCCGACTCGACCCCGATGCGGGGTCCGCTTCAGCCCGATCCCTTTTTATCCCTGGAGACTGAGTTCATGAAGTTTGCATTGAATGTTGTCGCTGCTGCCGCCGTGACCCTGGTGGTGGGCTCGGTTCACGCCCAAGAGCTGGTGGTCAAGATCGGTCACGTCGGCCCCACCAGCGGCGGCATTGCCCACCTGGGCAAGGACAACGAGAACGGCGCCCGCATGGCCATCGACGAGTTGAACGCCAAGGGCGTGATGATCGGCGGCAAGAAGGCCAA
>CALRVU010000512.1:0-3240 GCA_943371685.1 Bordetella parapertussis
GGCGTGCGGCTTAAGAGCAGCACCGACGGCAGCACGAAGGACCTGACGCTCAAGGGCTGCTTCATCGCCATCGGCCACCAGCCCAACACCAGCATCTTCGAAGGTCAGCTGGAGATGAAGGACGGCTACATCGTGACCCGCAGCGGCCAGAACGGCTTTGCCACGATGACCAGCGTGCCCGGCGTGTTTGCCGCCGGCGATGTGCAGGACCACATCTACCGCCAGGCCATCACCTCGGCCGGCACCGGCTGCATGGCGGCGCTGGATGCGCAGCGCTTTCTGGAGCAGCGCGGCTGAGGCCTCACAAACCCAGCCAGCCGGGATCGCGCACCGTCGGGCTCTGGGGGTCGTCGTAGCGCTGGCTGGCCGCCAGGGCTTGCTGGCGCAGCGCGGCCGCAGCAGCGCTGTCGCCGCTGCGCGCCAGCACGGCGGCGCGCACCCGCCACAGATAGGGCGCCATGCGCACGTCCCGAAAGCCTGTCAGGGCGTCCCAGGTCTTCAGCGCCTGGGCGCTCAGGGCGCGTGCCTGGTCCATGTCACCCGCTGCCAGCGCCAGCCGGGCCAAGCCGGCCTGGGCCAGGGCCACATGGCTCCAGGTGGGTGTGGCGGCGTCCCTCACGGCTTGCTCGAACTGCGCCCGGGCAGCCGCCGCCTCGCCCTGGTCGAGCAGAAAGCGGCCCCAGCGCTCGCGCATGGCGATCACCGTCTGGCTGCTTGCGGGCGAATGGGCTTCGTAGTCGACCAGGGCCTGGCTCAAGACCCGGCGCGCATCACCGCTGCGGCCGGCGCGGTCGTAGGCATCGCCCAGTGACCGCCGGACCCGGCGCAGGGCGAAGTCTTGCGGCGCGCTCGTGCGCCATTGCCGCTCCACCCCCTCCAGCCAGGGGATGGCGGCCAGGGGCCGGCCCTCGGCGGCCAGGCGCTCGCCGTAGTCCTCGCGCACCATCAGGGCGTCGGCGTCGGCCAGGTCGCCCGGGGGCAAGACGGCGATGACCTCGGCGAACCACTGCTGCGCCCGCTCACGCTGGCCGGCCAGATGGGCCGTGCGGGCGCGCTTGCCGGCGGGCACCCAGGCCTTGCGAGAGGCCGCGCCACTGGTGCGCTGGGCGATCTCCGCCGACTGGGCGAAGGCCTGCTCTGCACCGGCCAGATCACCCAGCTGCAGAAGCGCAACGCCCAGATTGCTGTAGAGGGTCTGAAGCTCGGCCTCGTTGCGGTCGGGCACGCGCTGGGCCAGGGCAATCACTTCGCGCTGGGCTGCCACGCCGTCGGCAAAGCGGCCGGCATTGGTCCGCTCGGTGGCCAGCTCGGCCCAGGCGGTGACATGGCCGCGGCTCAGCGGTGCATGCTTTTCAAACAGATGCAGGGATTGCTGCAGGGCCACTTCGCGGTCGGCCGCCGCATCGGGCAGCTCACGCAGGCACACCGCCCGCTGCGACCACCAGGTGCCGCGCAGCTCGCTGTCGTCTTGCCCAGCCTGCCGCAGCAGTGGATCGACCTCATCCAGCAAACGCCGGCAGGCGGCGCTGTCGCCCTGCTCAAAGGCCTGCACCGCCGCCTCGACCATGCCCTCCAGCACGTTCTCATGCAGGGGCCCGAAATGCTGGCGGGCCAGCGCGATCTGCCGGGCCTGGTAGCGGTCGTAAGCTTCGTCCTCGCCCAGCTCGCGGTAGATGTCGGCGGCGGTGCGCAGCAGCTCGATCTGCAGCTCGGGGTCGCCACTGAAATGCGCCTCGATCTGCCCGGCACTGGCGTCGAGCAGGGCCTTGGCGGTGATCTGGCCACGCGGCGTGTCCGAGGCCATCCGCGGGTCCGAGGCCTTGAAGACGCCAAGCAGGAACTGCTTGACGGCCTCGGCGCGACGCGCCTGAGCCTGGGCCTGGTGGGCCTGCCAGAGCACGCCCGAGATACCGGCCACCAGGCTGAAGAACAACAAGGCCGACAGCGCTGTGGCGCTGCGATGCCGGCGCACGAACTTGGCCGCACGCTGCCAGGCCGTGATGCGCCGCGCCCGGATCGGCTGCCCCCGGCCGTGGCGGCCCAGGTCAGCGGCCAGCTGGGCCACCGAGTCATAGCGTTCGCGGGGGTCGGTGCGGGTGGCCTGGGCCACGATGGCGTCCAGATCGCCGGCCAAGGCCCGCTGGGCCGCCCGCAGGCTCAAGCCCATCTGCGCGGCCGCTGCCGCGTCGACGCTGGCCGAGGGCCGGGGCAGCTCAGCCTGCCAGTCCACCGGCATCGGCGCCTGCCCACGGCGGGCCGACTCGACCTGCGGCGGCGCCTGACCGCACAGCAGCTCGAACAGCATCAGGCCCAGGGCATAGACGTCGGTGGCCACGGTGATGGGCCCGCCGGCCAACTGCTCGGGCGCGGCATAGCCGGGGGTGGCGGGGCGGTGGCCGGCGCGGGTCAGGGCCTCGGCCGGCGTGCCGGCATCCTGGCCGTCCAGCAGCTTGGCAATGCCGAAGTCCAGCAGCCGGACCTGACCCTCGTCGTCGACCAGCACATTGGCCGGTTTCAGGTCGCGGTGTGCCACCAGCTTGCCGTGGGCATGGGCCACGGCGCCCAGCACCTGGGTGTACAGCGCCAGCCGCGCCTCCAGGCCCAGGCGGCGCTCGCGCACCCAGTCGGTGATCGGCCGGCCTTGCACCCGCTCCAGTGCCAGGTAGGGCTGGCCATCGGCGGCCAGGCCGGCGTCGTAGAAGCGGGCGATGTGGGGGTGCGACAGGCTGGCCAGGATGTCGCGCTCCTGCAGAAAGCGCTCGCGCAGGCTGCCGCTCAGCAAGTGCGCATGCGGCAGCTTCAGGGCCACTTCGCGCTCATAGGCACCATCGGCCCGCCGCGCCAGCCAGACCACGCCCATGCCGCCGCGGCCCAGCTCGCTGATCAGCGCATACGGGCCGATCCGCACGCCAGCGCGAAGCGGCTCGTCCTCTGGGGCCGGCGGCAGGTGCGGCGCCTGCAGAAAGGCCGGATCGGGCTGCGCCTCGGCCGATGCCAGCACCTTGGCCAAGGGCTCGCGCAACTCGGCATCCGCGTCGCTCAGCCGGCTCAACCAAGCGCTGCGCTCGGCGGGCGGCAGGGCCAGCGCTTCATCGAGCAGCCGGGAAAAATCGTTCCAGCGATGGGGAGGGCAAGGCAGCGGTTTCATCGGCGTCCGGGTTGAGCATCCATGACACCAACGGAAAACCGCCCGATGATCCGGACACCCTGGGTGCTCACGACAGCATGGTGCGCAGGATC
>CALRVU010000513.1:0-3228 GCA_943371685.1 Bordetella parapertussis
CGCGATCTGAAGAAGGATCAGTTCATCCAGGAAGCGGACTTCACGCTGTCCGGAGTGGTGCGGATCGCCAAGCTGCAAGGTGAAGGCTACGCCTACATCAAGCCCTGACTCCGTGGCCTTGCAGCAGGGAGCCCTGGCATGTGGATGGACGGCTTGATCGAACGATTCGGGGAGAGCGGCACGCTGGCGCTGGGGGCCATGCTGATCGGGATGGTCTTCGGGTTCATGGCCCAGCGCTCCAGGTTCTGCCTGCGCTCTGCCGTCATCGAGTTCGCCCGCAACCGCATGGGCGGCAAGCTGACCGTGTGGCTGTTTGCCTTTGCGACAGCTGTCGGAGGGACTCAGGCACTGGCCTGGTTCGGCTGGTTCGACGCCAGCAACGCACGCCAGATCGCGGCCCGCGGCAGCTTGTCTGGCGCTGCCATCGGTGGTGCGCTGTTTGGCATCGGCATGATCCTGGCCCGCGGCTGCTCCAGCCGCTTGCTGGTGCTGGCAGCCCAAGGCAATCTGCGATCCCTGATCTCGGGTCTTGTCTTCGCCGTCGCTGCGCAATCTGCGCTCACCGGCGCCTTGTCTCCACTGCGCATCGCACTGTCCGAGCTCTGGACCGTGGAGGGCGGCGCGTCGCGCGACCTGATTCTTCAAACTGGCTTGGGCCATGGTGGCGCACTGCTGTTTGCCTCCGTGTGGCTGGTGGCCGCCGTAGTCTGGGCGCGTCGGCAGCAGGTGCCGCCCTGGGGCTGGCTGGGCGCCATCGGCGTCGGCATGTCGGTGACGGTGGCATGGTGGTTCACTTACCAGATGACGACCGTGGCCTTCGACACTCACCCGATCCAATCCTTGAGCTTCACCGGCCCATCCTCCGAAGTACTCAGCCGCGTGCTGTTTGTGACCGACAAGCCGTTGACCTTTGACCTGGGTCTGGTTCCCGGCGTCTTCATCGGCTCCTTCATGGCGGCTGCGCTTTTTGGTGAGCTCAAGCTGGAAGGTTTCCAAGGGGGGCCGGGCATGCGCCGCTACATCGTTGGCGCCACGCTCATGGGCTTCGGCGGCATGCTGGCCGGCGGCTGTGCCGTGGGCGCGGGCCTGACAGGAGCCGCCGTGTTCACCATCACCGCCTGGATCACGCTCTGCGCCATGTGGGCTGCGGCGGCGCTGACAGACAGGCTTGTCGATCAGCGCCCCAGTGACTTGCCAGAGCAAGCCATGCCAAGCAGCAGCATGCCCATCTTCTCCCGAACATTCCATTGATGCGGCGCCATGAAGTACATCCCGGTGTCTGCCTTGCTGCGGGGTGATGGCGGCCGATCCAGCCATTCATGCTGGCTTTGCCAGCTCTGGCTGTGCGGCCTCCTGATGCTGTTTACGGCGCCGGCCAGCGCGGAGGCGATGCGCGCCCAGCGCATTTCCGAAACCGTGTGGTTCGTTCAGGGTGAAACGGCCCTCGGCTCGAAAGCCAACCGAAATTTCATCTCCAATGCAGGATTCGTCGTCACTCCGGCGGGCGTTGTGGTGGTCGACGCCCTGGGTTCACCAGCGCTGGCGGAAGAGTTGGTTCAACTGATCCGGACGGTCACCCCACAACCGATCCGGCATGTGATCGTCACGCATTACCACGCGGATCATGTCTACGGCCTGCAGGTGTTCCGTGCGCTCGGCGCGCGAATCTGGGCACACCGCAGCGGCAAGGAGTACCTTCACTCCGACACCGCTCAATTGAGATTGAAAGCCAGCAGAAAGGACCTGGCACCCTGGGTCGACGGGCGCACACGCCTTGTCGATGCTGACGATTGGCTGGATGCTGACACCGCGATCGAGCTGGGTGGGGAGACTTTCCTTATGCGTCATGTCGGGCCGGCTCATACGCCTGAGGATCTGGTGGTGTTTGCCAAAACCGCCCAAGTGATGTTTGTCGGCGACCTGGTGTTCCGAGGCCGCATCCCGTTCGTGGGGCAAGCCGACAGCCGCCAGTGGATCAAGTCGCTGGCGGATCTGCTCACCCTGCAGCCGCGCCTGGTCGTGCCAGGGCATGGCCCGGTGTCGACGACACCAATGGTTGATCTTGAGCTGACCCGTGACTACCTCATTCACTTGCGCAAGACGATGGCCGAAGCCGCCGAAAACCTGGAGCCCTTCGAAGATGCTTACGCCAAGGCCGACTGGTCACGCTTCGAGCACCTGCCACTGTTTCGGGCAGCCAACCGAATGAATGCCTACAACACCTACCTGCTGCTCGAGCAGCAAGGCAGCAACAAGCCATGAGACGACGGGGAGCCGCCGCAGGTCTGGCGCTCCACGGAGTGTCCTTGCTGATGGCCTTGCGTTCAGGCACATCGAAGGCCGGAGGCGGAGGCGGCCTTGATGGGCGACCACAAGTGGCGTGGCCAAGCTTGACATTGCTGGACGGCAGCACACTGCCACCCGAGTTCTGGCGCGACCAGGCTGCCGTGGTGGTGTTCTGGTCAACCGAATGCAGCCATTGCCAGCGTCACAACGCCCACATCGATCAGCTGCATCGTCGCCATCAGAGCGATGGCCTGGGCGTGCTGGGGGTGGCACTCGAGGCCGATGCAGCCAAGGTGCGTGCCTACATGCAGCGGCAGCGCTACGGATTTCCCGTGACGCTGGACGGCGGGCGCCTTCGCCAGCAATTCACAGCGCGCCGCGTCATTCCGATGACCTGCGTGCTCGACCGGGGTGGTCGGCTCCTCCAGGCCATTCCCGGCGAGATGAGCTCGGACGATGTGATGAACCTTGCCCTGGTGCTAGCGCGTCAGGCGGGCTGAATCACCCTTCCTGATCAAGCCGCCAGGCTTGGTACTTCAACGCGCCCACGGCCCCCAGGCCAATACCTGCCAGTGCGAGCCAACTGCCCAGCGAGAGTGTGGAAGCACCGGACAAGCCCTGGCCAACGGTGCACCCGAGCGCCGTGACGCCGCCGGCGCCCATCAGCACGGCGCCAAGCAGATGATTGCGCAAGTCGGACATGGTGGTGAATCCTTCCCAGCGAAAGGATCCGGTCAGCAACGCCATGATCAAAGAGCCGACCAGCACACCCGCTGCGCTGACGATGCCCATGGTCAGCAGCTTCGACGTGTCACTGAAGTAGAGCAGCCAATCCAGGGCGTAGCCCAGTGGCGCCACCATGCTCAACGCCTCCATGCGGCGCGAGTTGGTGCCCAGGTGGGTCGCCTCTAGCGTCAGCGGGTGCTCAGCGACAAAACCGAC
>CALRVU010000514.1:0-3225 GCA_943371685.1 Bordetella parapertussis
CGCGCGCTTGCAGCAGAGCGATGCAGCGGTCCACCGCATGGCCTTTGGCAAAACCGCCCAGGTCGATGCGCATGCCCGGCTCGGCAAAGCGCAGCGTGCCGGCGCGGGTGTCGCGCAACAGGCCCTGCCATCCGATGACTCGGCAGGCCTCGCGCAGGGCGGCGTCATCGGGGGCCAGACCGGCGCGGTAGTCATACAACTGGCCGGCAGCAGCAAAACTGATGTCGAAGGCGCCGTCCGTCAGTGCTGAAAAGTGCAGCGCCCGGTCGATCAGGTGGGCCATCTCGGGGCTGAGCGGCACCGGGCGCTCGGCCGCGTCACGGTTGATGCGGGAGAGCTCGGAGTCCGGTCGGTGCGGGCTCATGGCGTGGTCGATGCGCTGCATTTCAGCCATCACCGTGTCCAGCGCGGCCCTGGCCTCGGCGGGGCTGTCAGCCCACAACTCGGCGCTGATGGCGGTGCCCATGTGCACGGCCTCACGCCGGTGCCAGCCTGCCTTGGGTCGCAGGGCGCCAGACAAGCGGGTCATCAAGCCCATGCGCGGCTCCGCCGGTCGCACTTGGCGAACATCAGAGTCTTGAAAGCGCAGTGTCCCAACATCTTGATCGGCGCCTCTTCGGCTGTCCTGGTTCGGGGCCGGCGCAGGTATCGGCGGGCCTGGGTCAAATGTAACGGCGGCTCCGTGGGGTGGCGTAACCGTTCGTACGCCCGGGCAGACCCGTGGCGCATTGAGGCGCAGACGGTTCGCCGGGAAATCATGAAAGCGGATGAGGGCTGGCTCACAAATGCTTACGAATTGGCAGGGCTGCACTCGCAGGGGCGGTTCCTCCTCGTCGCCCCGGGGCACTTCTATAATTGCGGGCTGACCCTAGCCCCGGTGTGTTCGCCCGGGCATAACCCGCTCACACGACCAGAAAGCCCCGGATGAAAGCCTCGGAGATCCGCTCTACCTTCTTGAAGTTCTTCGAGTCCAAGGGCCACCAGATCGTGGCCTCGTCGCCCGTGGTGCCAGGCGACGACCCGACCCTGCTGTTCACCAACGCGGGCATGAACCAGTTCAAGGACGTGTTCCTGGGTTTTGACAAGCGCGCCTACAGCCGTGCCACCACCAGCCAGAAGTGCATCCGCGCCGGCGGCAAGCACAACGATCTGGACAACGTCGGCTACACCGCGCGGCATCACACCTTCTTCGAGATGCTGGGCAACTTCTCGTTCGGTGACTACTTCAAGCATGACGCCATCCAGTTCGCCTGGGAACTGCTGACCGAGCACTTCAAGCTGCCCAAGGACAAGCTCTGGGTCACGGTGTACTCCGAAGACGATGAAGCCTTCGAGATCTGGAACAAGGTGGTGGGCGTGCCCGCCGAGCGCATCGTGCGCATCGGCGACAACAAGGGCGGCCGCTACATGTCCGACAACTTCTGGATGATGGGCGACACCGGACCCTGCGGCCCCTGCACCGAGATCTTCTACGACCACGGTCCCGAAGTGGCCGGCGGCCCCCCGGGCAGCCCGAATGAGGACGGTGACCGCTACATCGAGATCTGGAACAACGTCTTCATGCAGTTCAACCGCACTGAAGACGGCGTGATGCACCGCCTCCCCAAGCCCAGCGTGGACACCGGCATGGGCCTGGAGCGCTTGGCTGCCGTGCTGCAGCATGTGCACAGCAACTACGAGATTGACCTGTTCGTGGCCTTGCTGGCCGCGGCCAAGCAGGCTGTGGACGCTGCAGCCGGCGTGAAAGAAGGCGAAGCGGGCTGCGACGCTGACAGCCCCAGCCTGAAGGTCATCGCCGACCACATCCGCGCCTGCAGCTTCACCGTGGCGGACGGCGTGATCCCCGGCAATGCCGGCCGCGGCTTTGTGCTGCGCCGCATCGCCCGTCGTGCCATTCGCCACGGCTACAAGCTGGGCGCGCGCGCCCCGTTCTTCCACACCCTGGTGCATCCGCTGGCTGCCACGATGGGTGAGGCCTATCCTGAGCTGCGCGCCCAGGCTGGCCGCATCTTCGAAGTGCTCAAGCAGGAGGAAGAGCGATTCTTCCAAACCATCGCCCGCGGCATGGAGATCCTGGACGAGGCCCTGGCTGTGCCCGGCATGACCCAGATCGACGGCGAGACGGCATTCAAGCTGCATGACACCTTCGGCTTCCCGGTCGACCTGACCGCGGACGTCTGCCGCGAGCGCGGCGTGACGGTGGACCAGGCTGGGTTTGAAGTGGCGATGAACCGCCAGCGCGACCAGGCCCGGGCTGCCGGCAAGTTCAAGATGGCCGCAGGCCTGGAGTACAGCGGTGTGGCCACCGCCTTCCATGGCTATGAGCACCTGGTCTGCGAGTCCTCCAAGGTCGTCGCCGTCTATGTGGACGGCACGCTGGTGCCCAGCGCCCGTGCCGGTGACGACGCCGTCATCGTGCTGGACCACACCCCTTTCTATGCCGAGAGCGGCGGCCAGGCCGGTGATGCGGGTGAGCTGCGCAACGCCAGCACCAAGGTCGAGGTGGCTGACACCTTCAAGATCCAGGCTGATGTCTTCGGCCACCACGGCCACATCGCCGAGGGTGAGGTCAAGGTGGGTGACAGCTTCGTTGCCAAAGTGAATGCCGAGCAGCGCGCCAAGACCATCCGCAACCACAGCGCCACCCATCTGATGCACAAGGCCCTGCGCGAGGTGCTGGGCGGCCACGTGCAGCAGAAGGGCTCGCTTGTCAATGCCGAGCGCACCCGTTTTGACTTTGCCCACACCGCGCCGATGAGCGACGCGCAGATCCGCCAGGTCGAGGCGCTGGTCAATGCCGAGATCCTGGGCAATGCCCAAGCCCAGGCGCAGGTGATGGCGCTGGACGATGCGCAGAAGAGCGGCGCGATGATGCTGTTCGGCGAGAAGTACGGCGAGACCGTGCGCGTGCTGAGCATCGGCAGCTCGAAGGAACTGTGCGGCGGTACCCACGTCAAGGCCACTGGCGACATCGGCCTGTTCAAGATCGTGGCCGAGAGCGGCGTGGCCGCCGGCATTCGCCGTGTCGAGGCACTGACGGGCGACAACGCCCTGGCCTATCTGCAGAGCCTGGAAGCCACGGTGAATGGCCTGGCCGGTGCGCTCAAGGCCTCGCCGGCCGAGGTGCCCGCCCGCATCAGCAGCCTGCAGGAGCAGGTGCGTGCGCTGGAGAAGGAGATGAGCGCGCTCAAGGGCAAGCTCGCCTCCAGCCAGGGCGATGAGCTG
>CALRVU010000515.1:0-3221 GCA_943371685.1 Bordetella parapertussis
CTCAACCTTGAATACAGCAACGAGAGCTGGAACGACGCCTTCGCAGGTGCCCAATGGATGAGCGGCCAGGCCCGTGCCAAATGGCCCGAAGAAGTTGCCAAGGGCACCGGAATCGCGAGTTTGCGCGCCAATTGGTATGCCCTGCGAACGGTCGAGGTATGCCGCATCGCCAAGGCTGTCTTTGGTGCTGAACAACACCGGGTGCGCTGCATCGCAGCGTCGCAATCGGCCAATGCGTGGTTGATTGAACAGATGTTGAAGTGCGACGTGGCCGCCAAGTCGCTGGGTTCGGCCTGCGCCAGACACTTTGACGCGGTCGCAACGGCTCCGTACTTCGGACACTACCTGGCTGAAGCGAAACACCGCGAAAAGCTCAATGCCTGGCTCAAGGAACCCGATGGCGGGGTCTCGAAACTGTTCGAGGAACTGCTCGGCCAAAACGACTCAGGGCAGGCGGTGCGCCCGCCACTTGCCCGCACAGACGATGCCCAACCGGCCTCGGCCGTGGCGCAGGCTCGGCAACAGATGGTGGCGGCCAAGGCCGTGGCCGACCGTTTCAGCTTGCCACTCTGGGCCTATGAAGGGGGCCAGCACATGGTGCCGCCCCACGACGATCCGGGCGGCTCGATACAGACGCTTTTCAAGCGAGCCAACACTGATCCGCGGATGGGTCGCGCCTACCGGCAGATGCTGGCCGACTGGCATGGTGCCGGAGGGCAGACCTTTGCTGCGTTCAGCCATGTCAGTCAGGCCGGCCGGTGGGGCTACTGGGGCGCCAAGCAGACCCTGGACGATGAGCAAGCCCCGAAGTGGCAGGCGCTGCTGCACTATCGTGACTCGGTCGGCTGCTGGTGGAAAGACTGCGCTCAGTGAGACTTGAAACGAGCAGTCTGAAACAACGCGTGCTGCGAGCCGGCTCGTGGGTGCTGGCCGGCCACGTGGCATCTCAGGCCATCCGGCTGGCCTCCAACATCATCGTCAGCAGAATGCTGGCACCAGAAGCGTTTGGCTTGATGGCGGTGGTGTACGTCATGATCGTCGGGCTGACGCTCTTCAGCGACCTGGGCATCACCCAAACCGTCATCCAGAGCCGGCGAGGCGAAGACCCCGCCTTCCTGAACACGGCCTGGAGCCTGCAGATCCTCAGAGGAGCTGCCATCGGTCTGGCAAGTCTGCTGCTCGGATTTGGCTTCTACATGAGCATCGCCTGGGATCTCCCAGCGCCGCTCACTGTCTATGCAGATCCGAGGTTGCCCTGGATCGTGGCCAGCTTTTCGATCGCCGCATTCATCCAGGGCCTGGAGCCCACGCGGATGGCCTTGGCCAAGCGTCAGATGCAACAGCAACGCTTGACGCGCATCGAGTTGCTCAGCCAGGCCGGCGCCGCGGTCGCGATGGTCCTGGTCGCCTGGGTCACTCGCTCGGTCTGGGCCTTGGCGCTGGGTGCGCTGCTGGCCACCGCGCTGCGTTGCGCGCTGGCCCACTGGCTGTTGCCTGGACACAAGGACCGGTGGGCCATCGATCGGTCGGCGAAAACGGAACTCCTTCGCCAAGGCAAATGGATCCTTCCGGCATCGATCCTCGGATTCGTGGCCATCAATGGCGACCGACTGGTGCTGGGCGGCTTGATCGATACCCACAACTTCGGCCTCTATTCCATCGCACTGCTGCTGATCAGCAGCATGAATGTCGTCAGTGGCATGCTCTGCGGCAATGTGGCCTACCCGGCGCTCAGCGAGTGTGCGAGGGACCGTCCAGCGGAGTTCTGGCAAGTCTTTGCCAAATTCCAGTGGGCTTACGACGCTCTGGTGGTGACACTGACCGCCGTTCTCATCACTTCCGGTCCGGCCATCGTCGGCTTGATCTACGACCACCGCTACGAGGGCTCGGGCTGGATGCTCTCCATCCTGGCAGCCGGTGCGATCGGCATGCGATATCAATTGGTGGAACAGTGCTACCTGGCGCTCACCCAAGCACAGTTCATCACGCTCACCAGCACGGTCCGACTCGTGGCCCTGCTGACCGGGCTGCTGCTCGGAGAAGCACTCCATGGACTGACAGGCGCCATCGTCGGCATGGCCTTGAGTCAATATGCGACCTGGCCCATCGCGCTGTGGTTCAAGTACCGCCAAGGGGCGCTGACATGGCGCGCGGAACTGCTGTTGTTGCCGAGCTTGGCGCTGGGCCTGGGCTTGGGATGGGGTCTCAGCAAAGTCATCGCCTTGTTGGCGCACTGAGCCTCATCTCGAGTCAGCGGACGGGTTCGAATTCATCAAGAATCGAACCCAGCTGCAAACCAACGGCCTCATCGGAAAACTCGCGCACCATCCTTGCCCGGCCATTGCGCCCCAGACGTTCACGCAATGCGCCGTCCTCCCAAAGCCGCCTGATCGCTTGCGCCATGTCTGAGTGGTCACCCGCCCTGACCATCAAGGCCTCTGAGCCATGATCCAGATAATCCACACTGCCCGGGCTGGTCGTGACGACCTGCGCCTTGGAAAACATCATGGCGTCAATCAAGGTCACCTGGCCAGATGCCGTGGCTTGATTGGCAATGGGTGTCACGCTCAAGCGGGCGCCTTGCAAAAGCTCATGGCACTGAGCGATGGTCAAGTCCGATCTGACGGTGACGTTCGAGGGCACCGTCAGCCCCTCCAAGGCATGGCGCCCAGCCACCACCACGGCCGGGTATCCCAATTCCGTCAAGACCGAGAACAACAAGCGGTAGTCACGACCCGCCGACCCCATCGCGATCACGTAGGGCTCGCAGCTCGGCTCGCGTGCCACCGGCGTCATCACCGCCCGCTGCAGTGGCACGAACTGAAACCGGGACTGCGGCAATTGCAGCCATTCGCTGCAGGCCAGCACCTCTGCCCGCGAATGCACGACGAATCGCGACACCTGTGAAAAGGCAGCCTGAGACGCCCAGCGCCTGATGCCGCCCGGCAAGTGCCCCAGGTTGAATGCCCACGCGATCAGAGGCAAAGTCCGTCGAGAGGCGCGCTGCCTCAGGCCGATCACCAACGGCAACTGCGGAAAACACACGATCAGGCCAGCCGGCCCGGGCTGATCCAGGGTCAGCTGGCGCGCTTGGAGCCCGTGCTGCACATAGTCAAACCAACCGGCAAGTCCGGTTTGCGGCCGAGATCGGTCGTGCCGATAGGGTGCGGGCACCGACTCGAATTGATGCCGGCCCGGCGGAACGAAGCGACCCAGCCAGG
>CALRVU010000516.1:0-3208 GCA_943371685.1 Bordetella parapertussis
AGAGGATGCCAATGGCTGCGGCGGTGAGCAGAAAGTCGACCACGCCCTGCTCATTGGCACCGGGCCTGAAGCGGGCGTAGTAGTGCAACACAGCCGGCACGATGCCAGCCGCGCCGTTGGTCGGCGCCGTCACCACCCGGCCGCCGGCGGCGTTTTCTTCGTTCACCGCCAGGGCATACAGATTGACCCAATCCAGCACCTGAAGCGGGTCTTTGAGCGCGGCCTCCGGATTGACCGTCAAGGCCTGCATCAGCGCCGCCGCCCGGCGACGCACCTTGAAGCCACCGGGCAAGATGCCCTCGGTGCGGCAACCGCGGCGCACGCAGTCCTGCATTACCTGCCAGATGCGGGCCAGGCCGCTGCGGATCTCGTCTTCGCTGCGCCAGTGCAGCTCGTTGCGCCACATCACCTGCGCAATGCTCAGCCCGGTGTCCTTGGTCAGGGCCAGCAGCTGATCGCCGGTGGTGAACGGCAGGGGCAGCACCGTGGCGTCGGGGGCAATGGTCTTCTGCTTGCTGCCGTCGGCAGCCACTTCCTCGCTGACGACAAAGCCGCCACCCACTGAATAATAGGTGCGGCTCTCCAGCTCCACGCCTTCTGCGTCGTAAGCGCAAAAGCGCATGCCGTTGGCATGAAATGGCAGGGTCTCGCGGCGCATGAAGAGCAGGTCGTCAGCCTCGGAATAGGCCAGGGCCTGCTCGCCCATCAGGTTCAGGCGGCGCTGGCCGCGGATCTCGGCCAGCAACTGCGGCACCTGCTCCACATCCACCGTGTCCGGCTCGTGGCCGGCCAAGCCCAGCAGCACGGCAGTGTCGCTGCCGTGGCCCTTGCCGGTGGCGCCCAATGAGCCATACAACCAGCAGCGCACCCTTGCCGTGCGCGGCAGCAGCCCTTCAGCCCGCAAGCGCAGGCCGAACAGCCGCGCCGCCCGCATCGGCCCCACCGTGTGCGAGCTGCTCGGGCCGATGCCGATCTTGAAGAGGTCAAAAACGGAAACGGCCATGACGATCCTCGCGCTTATTCCGCCAGTTCAGAGACTGGCACGCAGCTGCAGAACAGATTGCGGTCGCCCCACACGTTGTCCACCCGGCCCACCGGCGCCCAGTACTTGCCCTGGCGCAGGCTCTTCAGCGGATAGGCGGCCACATCGCGCGGATAGGCATGGGCCCAGTCGCTCACCAGCAGGCTCTCGGCCGTGTGCGGTGCGTGCTTGAGCGGGTTGTCCTCGCGCGGCCAGGTGCCTTGTTCCACCTGCCGGATCTCTTCGCGGATCGCGATCATCGCGTCGCAGAAGCGGTCCAGCTCGGCCAGCGGTTCGCTCTCGGTCGGCTCGACCATCAGCGTGCCGGCCACCGGGAAGGACAGCGTCGGCGCGTGGAAACCGTAGTCGATCAGGCGCTTGGCCACGTCCTCGGCGCCCACGCCGGTGGCGTCCTTGAGCGGGCGCAGGTCGAGGATGCACTCGTGGGCCACGCCACCACCCTTGATGCCGGCGATGCCGCCACTGAAGTGGATGTCGTAATGGTCGGCCAGCCGTGCGGCCACATAGTTGGCGCTCAGGATGGCGGTTTCCGTCGCGGCCGTCAGGCCCTCAGCGCCCATCATGCGCACATACATCCAGCTGATCGGCAGCACCGCCGCATTGCCCAGCGGGGCGGCAGACACGGCACCCACGCCGCCGGCGCGGTGCTCACCCGCCGTGGCATGACCCGGCAGGAAGGGCACCAGGTCGGCCACCACGCAGACCGGGCCCACGCCTGGGCCGCCACCGCCGTGCGGAATGCAGAAGGTCTTGTGCAGGTTCAGGTGGCTGACATCGCCGCCGAACTCGCCCGGTGCGGCCACGCCGACCAGAGCGTTCATGTTGGCGCCGTCGACATAGACCCGGCCGCCAAACTGGTGAACCATCGCGCACAGGGCCTTGACCTGCGGCTCGAACACACCGTAGGTCGACGGGTAGGTGATCATGATGCAGGCCAGGTCGTTGGCGTGCTTCTCGCACTTGGCCTGCAGATCGGCCAGGTCCACGCTGCCGTTGGCATCGCACTTGACGACCACCACCTGCATTCCGGTCATCATCGCGCTGGCCGGGTTGGTGCCGTGGGCGCTCTCAGGGATCAGGCAGATGTGGCGGTGACCCTCACCCCGGCTGGCATGCCAGCCGCGGATGGCCAGCAGACCGGCGTACTCGCCCTGCGAGCCGGCATTGGGCTGCAGGCTGATGCCGGCATAGCCGGTGGCCTGCTCCAGCCAGGTGCAGAGCTGCTGGTTGAGCAGCGCATAGCCGGCCAGCTGCTCGGCCGGGGCGAACGGGTGCATGCCAGCGAACTCCGGCCAGGTGATGGGGATCATCTCGCTGGTGGCGTTCAGCTTCATGGTGCACGAGCCCAGCGGGATCATGCTGCGGTCCAGCGCCAGGTCCTTGTCGGACAGGCGGCGGATGTAGCGCAGCATTTCCGTCTCGCTGTGGTGGCTGTTGAACACCGGGTGCGTCAGGTAGGCGCTGGTGCGGGCCAGGGCGGCCGGCAGCAGCGGGGCCACGCCGGCTTCAAACGGTGCGAACTCCGGCAGCGCCTGGTCGCCGGCAAACAGCGCCCACAGGGCCAGGATGTCGGCACGGACCGTGGTTTCGTCCAGGGTGATGCCCACCGAGGTGGCACTGGCTTGACGCAGGTTCATGCCGGCGGCGCGGGCTGCTGCCAGCACGGCGGCCGTCTGCGCGCCGGTTTGCACCTCCAGCGTGTCAAAGGCGTCGTCATGGACCAGGGTGGCGCCCAGGCTCTTGAGGCCCGCGGCCAGCACGGCCGTGTAGCTGGCCACGCGCAGGGCAATGCGCTTGAGGCCGGCCGGGCCGTGATAGACGACATACATGCTGGCCACCACTGCCGGCAGCACCTGCGCGGTGCAGATGTTGGAGGTGGCTTTCTCGCGGCGGATGTGCTGCTCGCGGGTCTGCAGGGCCAGCCGGTAAGCCGGGTTGCCGTGGCTGTCCACGCTCACGCCCACCAGGCGGCCGGGCAAGGAGCGCTTGAACTCGTCCTTGCAGGCCAGGTAGGCGGCGTGCGGGCCGCCGGCGCCCATGGGCATGCCCAGGCGCTGGGTGCTGCCCAGGGCAATGTCGGCGCCTTGCTCGCCCGGGGCGGCCAGCAGGGTCAGGGCCAGCAGGTCGGCCGCGGCAATCAGCAGGCCGCCTTGGCCATGCACGGCG
>CALRVU010000517.1:0-3207 GCA_943371685.1 Bordetella parapertussis
CCATAGGACCGTTCCACCTTGGCGATGCGCAGCTCATAGTGGCGGTACCAGTGCGAGCGGCCGTGGTCGCGGGTGGCCGCATGCTCAGCGTGCTGGCGCCAGGCGCGGATGTCCTCGAGGCTGCGCCAGTAGGACACGGTCAGACCCAGGCCCTGCGCATCGCGGGCACTCTCGGCGCCCAGATAGCCCGGCTGCCCGTCGGCCAGCGCAGCCATGCGCTCAGCCGCTTCGGCATATCCCGGGCTGTCCGCCTCGCCCATGCGGCGCTGGCTGGTGAAGATCACCGCGTAGTACGGCGGCTGGATGCGAGGGGCAAAGCTGGCTGGCGACATGGCCGGCACGATAGCGCATGCACTGGTGCACCCGCTGCAAGCCTCGCTGCCAGAGGTCCCCCACCGCTCCAGCAGGCGCCGCGGAATTAATGCCGAATTAAGGACATCCGGATGGGGTGTTGGCCACACTGCGGCAGCCTCTTCAACCCTTCCCCGGAGCACGGGCCGCGATGACCTTCTATCAACGCTGCGCCAGCAGATGCGCCCTTCCCATCCTGGTCGGTGGCCTGCTGCTTGCGGCCGCCTCAGTCCACGCTGAGACCACGTCCTTGCAAGGCAGTCTGGCCGCTGATGACAGCCTGGCGGTGTTCAGTTTCGACCTGCTGGCCGCTGGTGACGTGCGGGCGCAGACCTGGTCGTACCGCGGTGGCACCAATGCCGTTGGCGCCAACGTGGCCGCCGGCGGATTTGCCCCGGTGCTCAGCCTGTTCGACGGAAGCGGCCAGTTGGTGGCCATGGACATCGGATCTTCGAACACCTGCAGCAAAAGCTTCTGCTGGGACGCGAGCTTCGCCTATCTGGGTGCCGTGCCGGGCCAATACACCCTGGTCCTGTCCCAGGACGGCAACACGCCACTGGGCATGCTGGCTGACGGCTACGCCATGACCGGCCAAACCCACTACACCGCCGCCTACCTGGGCAGCAACTCGGCCAACGCCAGCTTCATCCAGGTCGACGGCACCCAGCGCACCGGCCGCTGGGCGCTGGACCTGACCCTGCCGGCCCTTGTCACCGTCGTGCCCGAACCCGGTTCACCCGGCCTGTTTGTCGCCGGACTGGCTGCTCTGGGCCTGTTGCAACGGCGCATCCGCCGTGGCCGCTCCAACGCCACCTTCAAAGCCCAACATCAAGGATTGCCCCATGCGAGTTGATCTCTGCAGCCTTCCGCGCCAGGCCCTGGCCACTGGGGCGATGCTCACGCTGGCGCACGGCGCCGCACTGGCCACGGAAGCGCTCCTGGCCAGCGACGCCTACATCAGCGCCACCGTGCCTGGCAGCAACTATGGCACGCTGCCCACCCTCAACATCGGCGGCGGCTCGGCCGGACTGCTGCGCTTCGACCTGTCCACGCTGCCGGCAGGCACCACCCCCGACAACCTGAAGAAGGCGACCTTGGTGCTGTACGTCAACCGAGTGGGCACAGCCGGCGCGGTCGAGGTGCTGACCGTCTACTCTCCCTGGCTCGAGTCCACCGTCACGAGCGCCACCGCGCCCACGGTATCCGGGCCCGGCATGGGCCCGGTTCAAGCGGTGTCAACGGCCGGTCAGTTTGTCTCCATCGACGTCACATCCCAGGCCAAGGGCTGGCTGGGGGGCCCCAACAACGGCCTGCAGATCGTGCCGGCGCTGACGGCACCCAACACAGTGGTGTTTCTGGACAGCAAGGAGAACACGGCCACCGGTCATGCGGCCCAACTGGACCTGGTCTTGGTTAGACAAGGGGCCCCCGGGGCGCAGGGCTCGACCGGTCCGCAGGGACCGGCCGGCGCCAAGGGGGCGCAAGGCGCGACAGGCGCCAAGGGTGACACCGGCCCGACCGGCGCCCAAGGCCCGGCGGGCGCCAAAGGCGACGCTGGCGAAAAGGGGGCTCAGGGCCCGCAGGGCCCCGTCGGGCAAACCGGCGCCCCTGGGCCCAGTGGCCCCACAGGTCCCGTCGGCCCGCAAGGTGCGGCCGGGCCTCAAGGTCCGCAAGGACCACGAGGCGCCCAGGGCTACAGCGGGGTGAACATCATCTCTTACCAAGGAGCTACCTACAGCGCAGGGCCCGCAACTGTGACTTCATTGAGGGCGCCTCCTTGCTCAGGCTCGACCTACGTCGTTGGTGGCAGCTGTGGCTACCGGACGGATGACGCGGGCAAGTACGACATCGTTGTGTCCTACGCCGGCATCGAGGAGCCATCCGACAGCAGCAGCAAAGCCTCTTATCGCTGCACCGTTCAGAACAAGGGCACCGTGTCTCGATCGATCGTGGTTGCGTCCCATTGCGTCGCGGCCAACGCAGTGGGAACCCCCTACTAAAGACCCGAGTGGAGCGCCTCATGCGAGTTGATTTCCCCAGTTTTCAGCACCGAGCCCTGGCCGTTGTGGCGCTGCTCTCAATGGCGCACGGTGCCACACGGGCGGTGGAAGCCCCCTTGGCCAGCGACGCTTACATCAGCGCCGCTGTGCCGGGCAGCAACTACGGCACGCTGCCCACACTCAACATTGGCGGCGGCTCGGCCGGGCTGCTGCGCTTCGATCTGTCCACCTTGCCCAAGGACAGCATCAACACGCTGAAGAAGGCGACGCTGGTGCTGTACATCAACCGGGTGGGCACCGCCGGCACGATTGAGCTGCTGACCGCCCGCGCGGCCTGGGCCGAGTCCACCGTCACGGGCGCCACAGCGCCGTCGACCGCAGGGCCCGGCAGCGGCCCGGCTCAGGCGGTATCTGCGGCCGGGCAATTCATCTCGATCGACGTGACCTCGCAGGTCAAGGACTGGCTGGGCGGTGGCCAGGAGAACCACGGCTGGCAGATCGCGCCGGCACTGTCGGCGCCCGACACGGTGGTGTTTCTGGACAGCAAGGAAAGCACGACCACCGGGCATGCAGCCCGGCTCGACATGCATCTGGACAATCGAGGGCCCACCGGGCCCAAAGGGCCGACCGGACCGCAGGGCCCTGCTGGCGCCAAGGGAGCGCAGGGCGCAACCGGCGCCAAGGGTGACACCGGCCCGACCGGCGCCCAAGGCACGGTTGGCGGCAAGGGCGACAACGGCGAGAAAGGCGCCCAAGGTCTCGAGGGCTTCGTCGGATTGGGCGGCGCCAAGGGGCCGAGTGGCCCTGCAGGCGCTGCCGGCCCGCAAGGCCCGACCGGAATTGAGGGCCCGAGAGG
>CALRVU010000518.1:0-3195 GCA_943371685.1 Bordetella parapertussis
CTACGACACGGTGCGCAACGGCGGCAAACACGATGGCCGCCTGGGCATCTTGCTGCCCATGGCGTGCGTGCAGACCCTGCACCGCGCCGGCCGGCGCCTGCCCTTCGCCATCGAGGTGGTTGGATTTGCCGAGGAAGAGGGCCAGCGCTATCCGGCCACCTTTCTGGCCTCCAGCGCCCTGGTGGGCCGCTTTGAGCCCAGCTGGCTGGCCCAGACCGATGCCGACGGCGTGCGCATGGATGCGGCCATGGCGGCGGCCGGCCTGCCGGCCACGATGGAAGCCATTGCCGCCCTGACCCGCGACCCGGCCCGCTATCTGGGCTTCGTCGAGGTCCACATCGAACAAGGCCCGGTCCTCAACCAAGGCGGTCTGCCATTGGGCGTGGTCAGCTCGATCAACGGCAGCCGGCGCTTCCGGGGCGAGGTGATCGGCACGGCCAGCCATGCCGGCACCACGCCCATGGCCCTGCGCCGCGACGCCGCCGTGGCCGTGGCCGAGCTGGCCCTGATGCTGGCGCAACGCGCCGCCAGCGTGCCCGACCTGGTGGGCACCATGGGCATGCTGGCCGTGCCGCAGGGTTCGGTGAATGTGGTGCCGGGGCGCTGCCAATTCAGCCTCGACATCCGCGCCACCACCGACGCCGTGCGCGACGCTTGCGTGGCCGATGTGCAGGCCGCCCTGGCGGCCATCTGCGAGCGCCGCGGCCTGCAAGCCGCACTGACGCCGCTGATGGAGGCCGCCGCCGCGCCGTGCGCCCCGGCCTGGGTCGATCGCTGGTCCCGGGCGGTGGCCGCGCTGGGCCTGCCGGTGCACCGGCTGCCCAGTGGCGCCGGCCACGACGCCATGAAAATGCATGAGCTGCTGCCCCAGGCCATGCTCTTCATCCGTGGCGAGAACGACGGCATCAGCCACAACCCGCTGGAGTCCACCACCAGCCACGACATCGAGCTGGCCGCCCAGGCCTTCCTCCACCTGATCAACGAACTGGCGGCTGACACTGCCAAAGCCGCCGCCGGAGCCGCCACCCCATGAACCGCCATCAAGCCCTGGACGCCTGGATCGACGCCCACTTCGACGAGGAAGTGCGCTTTCTGCAAAGCCTGGTGCAGGTGCCGACTGACACGCCCCCCGGAAACAACGCGCCGCATGCGCTGCGCACGGCCGAGCTGCTGGCGGCCATGGGCTTGCAGGCCGAGGCCCACGCCGTGCCAGCCGCCGAGGTGGCAGCCCAGGGCATGGAATCGATCACCAACCTGATCGTGCGCCAGCCCTTTGCGCCGGGCGGGCCGACGATTGCGCTGAATGCCCACGGTGATGTGGTGCCGCCCGGCGAGGGCTGGCAGCACGATCCCTACGGCGGCGAGGTGGTGCAAGACGAGACGGGCGGACGGATCTACGGCCGCGCCTCGGCCGTCAGCAAGAGCGACTTTGCGACCTATACCTTTGCCCTGCGCGCACTGAATGCACTGGCTGCCGAGCCCGGTGCGTCGCCGCTGGCCGGCGCGGTCGAGCTGCACTTCACCTACGACGAAGAGTTTGGCGGCGAACTGGGCCCGGGCTGGCTGCTGCGGCAAGGGCTGACGAAACCTGATCTGCTGATCGCCGCCGGCTTCAGCTACCAGGTGGTCACGGCCCACAACGGCTGCCTGCAGATGGAAGTGACGCTGCACGGCCTGGCCTCGCATGCGGCCTACCCCGACACCGGCATCGACGCCCTGCAGGCCGCCAACCAGCTGATGACCGCGCTCTATGCCCACAACGCGGTGCTGCGCGGTCGCCACTCGGCGGTGCCCGGCATCGACCACCCTTACCTCAACATCGGGCGCATCGAGGGCGGCAGCAACACCAATGTGGTGCCCGGCAAGGTGGTGATCAAGCTGGATCGGCGCATGATCCCCGAGGAAGACGCCGGCGCGGTGGAGGCCGAACTGCGCGAACTGATCACCACCACGGTGGCCGCCTGCCCGGGCATCCGGCTGGAGCTGCGCCGGCTGCTGCTGGCCCGGGCGCTCAAGCCCCTGCCCGGCCACGAGCGCCTGGCGGCCGCCCTGCAGCAGCACGCGCTGGCCGTGTTCGGCGAGGCCATCCCGACCTCGGGCACCCCGCTCTACACCGACGTGCGCCTGTATGGCGAACACGGCGTGCCGGCCGTCATCTACGGTGCCGGCCCGCGCACGGTGCTCGAATCCAATGCCAAGCGGGCCGATGAGCACCTGCAGCTTGGCGACTTGAAGCGCGCCACGAAAGTGGTGGCCCGGGCGCTGGGCGATCTGCTGCAAGCCGCCCAGCCCTGACGCCCCCATCCAGGCCGCCAGCAAAGCGGCCTGAGAGGCCTGAGTAGCTTCAGCGCGCTGCGCCGCACCGCGCATGCTTCTTGCTGAACACCAGCCGACCCGCCCACCTGCATGACCGGTGGCCGGCCACTCTGCTGTCCGCTGTTCGATTGGAGCCCCCATGCGTTTGTCCGCCCTTGCCGGCCTCCGCCGCCGCACCCTGCTCTCAGCCGCCTTGCTGCTGGGCGTCAGCCTCGCCGCCCAAGCGCAAGAGACCGCGATCAAGTTCCAGCTCGACTGGCGCTTTGAAGGCCCCAGCGCATTCTTCCTGCTGCCGGTGGCCAAGGGCCAGTTCAAGGCCGAGAAGCTGGCCGTCAGCATCGACGCCGGCAATGGCTCGGGCAATGCCGTCAACCGGGTGGCCTCGGGTGCCTACGACATGGGCTTTGCCGACCTGGCCGCGCTGATGGAGTTCCATGCCAACAACCCGACCGCGCCGAACAAGCCGGTGGCGGTGATGATGGTCTACAACAACACGCCGGCGGCGGTGTTCGCATTGAAGAAGAGCGGCATCAAGGCGCCGGCCGACATAGGCGGCAAGAAGCTGGGCGCACCGGTGTTTGATGCCGGTCGACGCGCCTTCCCGATCTTCCAGAAGGCCAATGGCGTGGGCAAGGCCGAATGGATCAGCATGGACCCCGCCCTGCGCGAGACCATGCTGGCCAAGGGCGATGTGGACGCCATCACCGGCTTCTACTTCACCTCGCTGCTCAATCTGGAGGCGCGTGGCGTCAAGCTGGCCGATCTGGTGGTCATGCCCTATCCGCAGTTCGGCGTGAAGCTCTATGGCAACGCCATCATCGTCGGCGAGGACTTCCTCAAGAAGAACCCCGAGGCCGTCAAAGCCTTCCTGCGGGCCTT
>CALRVU010000519.1:0-3191 GCA_943371685.1 Bordetella parapertussis
CCTTGTGCGCCCCACACCACCGCGACAAACTCCTCCAGGGTCTCAAAGCGCACCATTTGGACCTTGCCAAGGAACTCGGCAATGCGGTAGCGATCGATCTCGAGCCAGACGAAGATTTCGTCCGATGGGGCAAGCGGTTGGACCCAGACGCGAACCGTCCAGTTGCTGCGAACGTTGACGCGCAAAGCACTGCGGAGACGCGCAGCCGCCGCCAGACCTTGGTCTCTTGAGACGACGCTTGAGTCAAGTACTGTCATGTCGAAGACAAACGGGTCGAAACGGTGCGAAGCGAAGTCGCCCGAGGCCGCGGGCAATGTGAGGCCGAACAACTGACGTGAGAGGCGGACCGCCTGCGGGACGTCCCCTTGGCGGAGGGGCTAACCCTCTGGTTCACGAGCAGTCCCACCCCAACAAGACCGCCTCGCAGTGGAGGCACTTGAACTTGTAAAAAGCTTGGTGGCCGCCTGGCCGATAGCCAGTCGTTATGTGCAGCCAGTCGCCATCACCCAGACCGTATTCCTTCTGCCAAGCCAGCTCAGTTCCTTCGCTGGCATTTGCCACCGCCTCAACCGACGCGTCACCCAAGAAGGCGCAGGCATCCCCGCAATGGGCAAGCCACTGTTCTTGTTGCCATGAAGGGAACGCGGGGGTTCGTAGGTTCACCTCTTGAACAATGAGTTCGGGGACGCGAGCCTGAAGCAGCGGATGGTCATCGGCAAAGGAAACCCCTAATTTTCTAGCTGCAGAACCGTCGGCGATGCACCATGGACAAAGAGAATCATCGAGTTCGACTTCTCCGTACACAGGCCCCACGTAGACGTAGCCTCGTTGCTCGCCACAGCAGGCGCATCGAACAGCACTTGGCTTGACCGCGCCAGTAGCCAGCGGGTCCGGGTGATAGCGGAAGGACGGAAGTTCGGGTCGCATGGGGGGCTAGCGTTCGAGCCAAGCTGCCCTCGGAGGCGTGCAGCGTGAGCTTGGTGTGCGAAAGGTGCCGAAGGCGCTGCACACTAGGCTTACGCTGCATGCCGTAGCGGGTCAGCTTGAGCGAGGAGGTTAAGCCTCACTTGATAGGAACCCACTGTACTTGCTCCCACTTCGAGCCAACGAGCACCGATAACAGGAAGCACGCGGCAAAGCCTAGAAAGCATGCATTGAACAGCCGCTTGTAGATGTGCTCGGTCGGCCGTTTGTCGAAGTGATCTGCAACCAATGCGGCGAACGCTGCCGCACCCATCAACATTGCTATGGCTCCTAGTAGAGAAGACCAGGGACCGGTCACTTCAATTGCAAACTTTGCATTTCTGGAGAATGAGAGCGTAGCCTTACCTTCACGCAGAAAAGCCACAGCAAGCCACAAAGATGCTGGGACGAGTATAAAACCACGGATCAAGTCTTCCACAGGCACCTTGTTCGGAACATGTGCGTTGAGGTCCGGCTCAGGCAAGAACGGCTCACCGCAGCGGTGGCAGACATAGGCTCCCCGCGCGGATTCGGTTTTGCAGTTGGAGCATACCAACGGTGGCATTGTGTGAGGCCTAACGTTTGAGGTGAGGGGTGACCGAAAGGCGCAGACCTTTGGGCATCCCCTCGATGGAAGGGTTATGCATCGCCGTCATTTCCCGTACTGGAGGCCACTGGACGCCAAGGAGTGCCTATTACCCACGTCGGCTCTTTGCGCTCCAAACTTGCCAGAACCACATTCTTCGCTGACTCGTCGGTCGCCCATTGGGAAACAAGTGGCAGTGCCACAGTCTCGACTGCGACGATGATCTCGCGAATTGCCGATGCTAACTGTTCGCTCGACGAAAAGTACCACGGGTCTACGCGGCCAATTGCCGCCCGCAAGTAGAAGTGCGCGAAGGCCGGGTATCGTTGCTTTGGCGCCAACTCGCCTAGGACCGATCTTAGATGGTGATTCTCAACCGCAAGGGTGGGATTGATTATCGGGTGGGCGTGTTGCGACTTGATGTCGGGAAACAGAAGCAATTCACTTGCATGCCCCAGTTCTCTTCGGAAGGGTTTCGAACGAGCAAGTCGAGTGAACCCCAGCCGCGACAACTGTTGCCCGAGCAGAGTTTCGGCCTCTTCGACTAGAGCTTTCCGCAAGGTAGGTGACTCAACCACTGGAACGACGCCTAACGTTCGAGGTGAGGCGGGACCGACGGCGAAGCGCCAGGCCCGGCGGAGGGATGATAGACAACGCCCGGGGCCGGGCCTGGTGCTTTGCCGTTGGGCCTCGCCTCGACCGAGGGGTTAGCAAAGGAATCAGACTGTGGACACCGAAAATCGTCCTGAAAGCCAGTCGCATGCATGCAGAAACTCGATAGAAATCAACCACTTAGCGCGACTGACATGAGAGGCATCGGCTCGCTATTGCCGAGCACTCTTGTTCTTGCACTGGCTGCTGAACCGCTGTTGATCCGCCTGCAGGTACTGATTGACGATCGGGTTGCCACCATCTTCGTATTCTCTGGTATCCACAGAATAGATCTTCAACTTGCCAACCTTCCCGCCGGTGGTCGTACATGAGCGCGACCATTGCTTCGATTGACCGAGCGGGCACGTAAAGGACGGATATCTGAACTGTCCAATGACCGTGCAAGCGATCTCCTTCTCAGTTTCGCGACAATCTGCCCAGCGCTCGCCTGAGTGCGGAGCGACGTTGAGCCCCCAGAGCGACGGTCTGTCGGCACCTTTCGCAGAGACATATGCCTTGTACTCCGCTGTGGCTTGAGGTGAGTTCGGGTCTGGGGGCACGGTGTCGGTGGAGATATAGAATGCTTCGCACGCAGACGGTGCCAGAAACTGGTACTCGGAGTAGCCTGCTTGGCAGGATAAACTTGACAGGAATAAGGTGATGGATAGGGCGAAGATCCGCATTCTGACTCCTAACGTTGAAGCTGAGGGGCAGAAACCGGCTGGCCGCGCGAAGGGATGATCAACTTCTGAGCGTAGCGCGGCCAGCCGGTGGAGGTCCACCCGAGCGACCGGTTAGCCTTCAGGCTACCTCTGGCCATAGTCCTTGACCCATTGTTTTGCAGTCAGATGTTCAAGCGCAGCGGCGTATTGGGCATTGACCGCGTGTGGATCGTCAGCTCTTTCCTGCTTCGATATGTCGAAAAGGTGCTCAGCGAGAACCGAACCAATTGCATGGATCGCGTCATGCCGAGACAGCCCTTCTCTCTGAA
>CALRVU010000520.1:0-3189 GCA_943371685.1 Bordetella parapertussis
CAAGGTCCAGGGTGAGACCTTGCCGCTGCGGGTGCAGGTGGCCGCCGATGCCGAGTTCCAGAGGGTGGTGCGCGACGAGCGGTTGGCACCAGGCGCCGAAGTGCGCGTGGCCGGCCTGGAGGATGGCGCCTGGTTTCTGCGGCTGCGCCGGATCGACGCATTGGGCGTTGAAGGCCGGGACGCCAACCTGGCCTTCCGCTTGAAAGCTCGGCCTGAACCCCCGGCTGCCGCGGCACCGAGCCCTGGCGCGCGCCTGCCGGTCGGCACGGTCCGGCTGGCCTGGGCAGAAAACACCGAGGCCTCGCACTACCGTCTGGAAGTGGCGCGCGATCCCGCTTTCGCCGAGGTGGTCCACCGCCAGGACGCGGTGCGCGGCGCCGAAGCCTCATTGAGCCTGGGCGAGCCGGGCAACTATTTCTGGCGCGCGGCCAGCGTGCGGGCCCAGGGCGACCACGGCCCGTGGAGCGATGCCCAAGGGTTCGAACTGAAGGCCCTTCCCGAGCCGCCCAAAGGGGGTGTCAATGCGGAAGGCGGCATCGAGCTGAACTGGGGCGGCCGCGCCGAGGATCGCCAGCAAGTCCAGCTCGCCCGTGATCCGGCCTTCGAACAGTTGGCCGCCAGCGCCGAGCTGGGCAGCAGCCGGTGGTCACTCGAGCGGCCCGCCGTGCCAGGCACCTACTACTTCCGCTATCGCTCGGTGGAGCCCGACGGCTACATCACTCCCTGGAGCAGCACCCTGAAACTGGAGGTGCCCCGCGACTGGCGCTTCCTCTGGCTGCTGTCACCCCTGCTGCTGGCCCTCTGATCCTTGGACCACCGGATGCACCGCCAACTCGCCACCACGATCGCCCTCGCGCTCGCCGCGCCCTTGATCGCCCTGCTGCCTGCCGGCTCGGGTCACGCGGCCGATGAGCCCACCGCCGTCTACACGGTCGCAAAGCATGACACCCTGATCGGCCTGGGCCGGACGGTGCTGGTTTCGTCCCGGGCTTGGCCCGAGGTCGCTCAGCTGAACCGCCTGCCCGACCCGAACCGGATCTGGCCAGGTCAGCAGCTCACCGTGCCCTTGCGGCTGTTGCGCAGCACGGCTCTGGCCGCCACGATCAGTCAGGCTCAGGGCGATGTGCGTGCCAATGGCCAAGCGGTGCGCGCAGGCGATCTGCTGCGCCAAGGTGATCGACTCAGCACCGCCGACGCCAGCTCGGCCGTGCTGCAGCTGGCCGACGGCAGCCGTGTGCTGGTGGCGCCGGGCAGCGAGGCCGAGCTGCAGGAGCACCGCCGCTACAGCCTGAAGAACGTGGGCAGCGCTGCCGGCAATGGCGAGGGTCTGTTTGCTGCCAGCATGCGACTGGCCCGCGGCAGCCTGGAGCTGCTGGCTTCGAAGGTGCTGCGTGCGAAGCCGTTGGAGGTCAATACCCCCACGGCCGTGATCGGCGTGCGCGGCACTGAGTACCGGGTGCACCATGACAGCGCTCAGGCCACCCGGACCGAAGTGTTGAGCGGCGCTGTGCGGGCCGATGCCCGGGCCGCCCGCGGCGCCGATGTGGCCGGCGGATTTGGAGCCGCCCTGCGCGAGGCCGCAGCGCCAACCGTGGTCCAGCTCGCCCCAGCCCCCGACCTGAGCCGCCTGGCCACGCGCCTGGATGAACCGGCGCTGCGCATGGAGGTGACGTTGAAAGCGCCAAGCGCTGCACCGGCTGCCATCCGTGTCCAGCTGGCCGCAGATGCGGCTTTTGAACGCCTGCTCCGAGACACCAGGCTCGCACCCGGCGACATGCTGTCATTGGCCGGCCTGGCTGACGGCAGCTACCACCTGCGTGTCCGCCAGATCGACGCCCTGGGCATCGAAGGCTTCAATGCGCAGCAGACATTGAGCCTGGGTTCGGGCGGCCCCGCGGCAGTGATCCTGGCGCCCGGCCCGCGCCACCCTGTCGGGCCGGTGGGATTTGCCTGGGCGCCGATCGAGGGGGCTGTGCGCTATCAATTGCAAGTGGCCCGCGATGCCGAGTTCCTGCAACTGGTGCATGACGACACCCAGCTGAGCCAGCCCCGCAGCCGGGTGCTGCTGGCCGAGCCAGGCCCCTGCTACTGGCGCGTGGCCCGGATCAGCGCGTCCGGACAACGCGGTGTCTGGACAGCGCCCTTGCCCTTGCTGATCGAGCGACCCGTCCGGCCGGCCCCTTGAGCCGCCGGGGCGCCCAGGTGGGCCCGCCCCGCTTCGTGCCCTACTTCACCAGCCGGTTGAGGCGCTCCGCATCAAAGGCCTCGGTCGTCTGCGCCTCTTGCGGCACGCAGCTGTGCTGCGGCAGCTCGCGCGAGCGGGCCGACAAGGTCTCGATCGCCTGCCAGAGCAAGGCGATCTGATGCTCGTGCGACGAGGCGTTGTCGATGAGGCCCTTCATGGCCTGGGCCACCGGGTCGTCACCGCTGGTCACGCCATAGGCTGAGAAGCCCATCCGCGCGGCCGCCGTCTCGCGTTCGGCATCGGCAGCGGCCTGGATGATGCGGGCGGGATTGCCCACCGCCGTGGCACCGGCAGGCACCGGTTTGGTGACCACGGCACCCGAGCCGACCCGCGCACCCGCGCCCACGGTAAAACCACCCAGGACTGCCGCATGGGCGCCGACGATGACGCCCGCCTCCAGCGTCGGATGGCGCTTGGCACCCTTGACCAGCGAAGTTCCGCCCAAGGTGACCCCTTGGTAGATGGTGCAACCATCGCCGATCTCGGCCATTTCGCCGATCACCACGCCCATGCCGTGATCGATGAACACCCGGCGGCCAATGGTGGCGCCGGGGTGGATCTCGATGCCGGTGAACATCCGCGCCAGGTGCGAGACGAAGCGGCCGGCCCATTTGAAGCCGCTCCTCCAGCAGACCCGGGCCAGCCGATGCAGCATCAAGGCATGCAGTCCGGGATAGCAGGTCAGCACCTCCCAGCGGGTGCGGGCGGCGGGGTCGCGCTCGAGGATGCAGTCAATGTCTTCGCGCAGGCGAGCGAACATGGCGGGTCGTTCCTGATAAAGGGAGAGGGCTGCAGCAAGGCCGCCCGGCACGCGCAATCTGCGCAAAATCAGTGTAGCCGCGGCCCTCAGGCCATGCGGGCAGTCAGGATTGAGCGGTCGGCGTGGCCGGCAGCGCTGCATCCACTTCAGCTCGGCCAGCGGTGGCGCTCTTTTGCACCGCCCG
>CALRVU010000521.1:0-3172 GCA_943371685.1 Bordetella parapertussis
CAGCGCCACCAGCTTGCTCCAAGGAACCACCTCGTTCATCTCGTCGAGAAAGACCTCCTTGCGGGTCTTCTTCGGCAACGGATCCAGGCCAAAGATTATCTGCGTCATAAGAGCTATCCTGCCTCAGCTGACCACCCAGCACCAGTCAAGCGGGGTGGGTTTTGCAGACCTTCCTTAGGCAGGGCAAACGCCTGTCGAGTAGATCCACTTTTCGAACCATCATGTCCGCAATCCTCTCGCTTCTGCCTCTCGCTCTAATGTTCGTGCTGTACGCCTTGCTCATCAAGCTTGCGGCGAAGCTATACCGGAGTTCACTTCTTGCCTGGAAGCATGCATTTGCATTCGGCGCACTTGCAATTCTTGTTGCTGGCATAGGAACCTTACTGAACTACGCAACTGGCTTTCTCTTGGGCCCATTGCTGGGCATCATTCTCGGACTCGCTGTCCAACTCACGCTTGGTGGCTGGTATCTTGGTCCACGAACCCTAGCGAAATCTGGTGAAGCGGTCGCGTTCAAGGGGGGCGTCGTCATCGTAGCAATAGGCTTCGCAATCATCTTTGCTCTCGGAGCTGTTGCTGCAGCTCTCGGCCCGCTGCTCGGCAGCGGCAGCCAAGCCTCTCAACTCAGTCGCGTCAAGTAATTGATTTATATAGAGATTCTGCATGCATGCGACTGACTTTCAGGACGATTATCGGCGTCCACAGTCCGATTGCTTCGCCAACCCCTCAATCGAGGGGACGTCCAAGGGCTATCGCGTCTTGAACGCCCCGAATGTCAAACTTTAGAGCGCAATGAAACGTCTTCGCACTGCCATTTCGTCTCTTGCATTGGCGCTCGCCGGCACGGCCGCACACTCGGAGGTGCGCCCCTGGTCATTTGTTACTGCCATTGGCGGTCTTGAAGTTGGGACACCCATGCAATTGAATGGCAGGTGGCGATTGCCGATCCGCGCCGACGTGTCAGGGCTTCACGCGATTACAAGCAGGCCGACCACGATGAACTCTGCTCTCGCATGCCGAGCAGTCCAGGCAATGGTCAAAGGCAATGACATCTTTCTGGTCCTCGAAACCAGTGTTACCCATGGGGCAGCCAAATCCGCTTGTCCTGACGC
Source organism: Bordetella parapertussis (assembly GCA_943371685.1). GTDB lineage: Bacteria > Pseudomonadota > Gammaproteobacteria > Burkholderiales > Burkholderiaceae_C > Ideonella > Ideonella parapertussis_A. The sequence goes on from CALRVU010000521.1 coordinate 1,113, forward strand.
CAATCTGGGGCACTTGGCAAGCGGCAGCTACAACGTTTGGTACGGCTCGTCCCAAGCGAAAGAGACTCCCTTGGGAACTGTGCGTGTTGCGCTTTGACAGGTCGCCCGAGTGGACCTTAACCGGCTGGCGGCTCGACGAACGGCAGGTGGCGTCGAGAGCCTGACACTCTCGGTACCGCAGAGCTCCCAGCTGAATGTCGGCCCAGTAGCGCCAACCGAGCGTTCGCTCGAAAGGGGGGGGCTGAATCCGTCGCGGCAACCACGTTTGCGCGCCAGCAGGCCAGTCGCAACAACATGTGCGCGACTTCGAATCGCCCTGTGGCGAAGGCTCAGGCGGGTGGCAGCGCCAGGAAGAAGCGCACCATCTCGGCCGATGCGTCGGGGCCGGTGGGGTCGGTGTAGCTGCCGCTGGGGTGGCCGCCTGACCAGGCATGGCCGGCGCCGTGGATGGTCCAGCTCTCGACCAGGGGCTGACCCTGGGCATCGGCATGGACGGTGCGGCTGTAGCGTCGGCCGCCCGGCGCAGTACCGGCCTGCGCGGTCTCACTCAAGCCGGCCGGGCCAGCCTGGGCGCCATGTGCGTCGCGGGCCTGCCGGGCGATGTGCTCCCCATTGGTCTGCTGCACGGTGTGGTCGCGGTCGCCATGAAAGATGATGACCGGTACCGCTTGCACGGCCTGGCGTGGCGTGGCGCTGGCGCCACCCGCAAAGTCCATCAAACCGCCCAGGCCGGTGAGGCCCGACAGACCGGACATGGCCGACATTCCGCTGCGCCCGCCCTTCATGGCAGCCATGGCAGACGGGATGTCATGCGCGCTGGCATAGGGCAGGCCCGAATGCACGCCGATGCCGGCAAACCGCTCGGGATGGGTCTCGCCCAGCACCACGGCCATGGCCGCGCCGGCGGACAGGCCCGCCGCAAAGATGCGGCGCGGATCGGCGCCGTGGCGGCGCGCCACGTCGTCCACCAGGCCAGCGATCAGCGCGGGCTCGCCGGTGTCGCGGCCCTGATCCTGGGGCTGGAACCAGTTCCAGCACCTGGATGAATTGGCCTGGGCCGACTGCTCGGGATAGACCACCAGAAAACCATGCTCGTCGGCCTGCCGGTTCATCTGTGTGCCGGCGGCAAAGTCATCGGCCGACTGGGTGCAGCCGTGCAGCATGACGATCATCGGCGGCGCAGTGCCAGCCAACCTGGCAGGCACATACAGCTTGTAGTTGCGGCTGCCCGCCGCATGGCTGAAGACATGAGCGGAAAAGCGCCCCGGCGCCTGGGCGGGCGGGTTGACCACCGGTGGGGCTGCGTGTTGATCATCGGGGCGATCAGCAGCACGGCCTTGCAACGGCGCCGCCACCTCGGTTGGGACCACGCGCGCGGTCACATCAATCACGTTCGCATCGTCGGTGGTGGCCACCGGTGCAGCCTCTTGGGTGGCACCCAGAACGCGGCGGATGGTCTGGGTCACCTCGCGCAGGGTGCCGGTGCGCGTGTCCAGCCCGGCCGCCGCCAGAGCCCACTCAATCGTCGCGCTGATGGCATGGCCATCCACGGACGACTTGCCGGCATTGAAAGGAAACTTCATGGCGTGGGCATGCCCTCCAGCAGATCTGCCAGTTCGTCGGCATGCTCCTCCTCGACCGAGAGTATCTGCTTGAGCAGGGTGCTGGTGGTCGGGTCGCGGTCACCCAGGTAGCGAACCATGTCGCGGTAGCTGTCGATGGCGATGCGCTCGGCCACCAGGTTCTCGCGGATCATCTGCGCCAGGGTGTCGCCAGCCACGTACTCGGCATGGCTGCGGGCGCTCAGGTGATCAGGCGAGAAATCAGGCTCGCCGCCCAGCTGCACGATGCGCGCGGCCAGTTGGTCGGCATGGCCCTGCTCCTCGTTGGAGTGCACCATGAACTCGGCGCCCACGCTCTGGCCGTGGATGCCGCGGGCCATGAAGTGGTGCCGGCGGTAGCGCAGCACACAGACCAGCTCGGTGGCCAGCGCCTCGTTGAGCAGCTTGAGCACCTGCTCGCGGTCGGCGCTGTAGCCCGCTGTCACGGCACCCTGCTCC
>CALRVU010000522.1:0-3170 GCA_943371685.1 Bordetella parapertussis
CGGTGTGTTCATCGGCGCCGGCGGCCTGCTGCTGGCGGCTCACCGCTAGGCGCAATCAAGGGCGTGCCCTCACGAGCGCCCAGTGGGGCCGCAGCGCTCTCCCGGTAAGCCTGCGCCTCATCGCGCAACCAGGCCGCAAAGGCCTGCAGCGCCGGCAGTTCAGTCTTGTGCGGCGGATAGATCAAGCGGTAGCTGCGATCACTGGTGTAGACATGCGGCAGCAGCTTCAGCAAGCGGCCGCTGGCCAGTTCACGCTCCACCAACAGCCGCGGCACCAGGGCAGCGCCCAGGCCTTGGGCCGCGGCCTCGCTCAACATCGAGAACAGCTCCATCCGCGCGCCGGCCATGTCCTGCTCGGCCTTGACGCCGAGGGACTCGAACCACTGCCGCCAGGCATAGGGCCGGGTGCTGGCCTGCAGCAAGGGCAACTCAGCCACGTCCATCGCACTCTGGATGCTCCGCCCGGCCAACAGGCCCGGGCTGGCCACGGCGATCAGCTGCTCATGCATCAGCACCTCACCGGTCGTGCCGGGCCACAGCGCCTCGCCGGGGTGGATGGCGGCATCCAGACTGGTCTCCTCAAACAGGAAAGGCCGGGTGCGCGGGCTGAAATGCACCGTGATGCCCGGGTGCAGCGCCTGAAAGCCCGCCAGCCGAGGCAGCAGCCATTGCGTGGCAAAGGTGGGCACCACCGCCAGCTCCAGCGCCCCCACCGCCGCGCCCGATCCGGCTTGCGCCATCACATCCAGCGTGTCGCGCTCCACCTCGTTGAGCCGCAGCGCGACATTGCGGGCATAGCGCAGACCGGCATCGGTCAGCACCACACCGCGCTGGCCACGGCGGAACAGTGCGACGCCCAGAAACTCTTCCAGGGTGGCGATCTGCCGACAGACGGCGCTCTGGGTCACTGCCAGCTCGTGCGCGGCCTTGGTGTAGCTCTGATGGCGAGCCGCGGCGTCAAACGCGGCCAGGGCACTGGTGGACGGGAGCTTGCGGCGCATGGCGGTTCAGCTCGCTGTGTCATGCCGACGGCGGGGCCGTCAGCAAACCATAGGTCCAGCGCAAGGCGGCCAGGGCCAGCAAGGGCAGCACCACGACCTGAACCACGAACAAGCCCGCCAGTCGCACCAAGGCATCGGCAAAGCCCTCGGCCCAGCTGCGATCGGCAGGGCTGATCGATCTGAGAGCGGGTGGCGCCGGCCGAGCCGGCTCGGGGGCAGCCAAACCCAGCTGCAGCTTGATCGCATCGAGCACACCGGCCCCGGCCGAGGCGGCTCCGCTCAGACCTGCACTCACCGTGGGCAGGCGGCTGACCGAAATGCTCGCCAGCGCTGCCTCTTCGGTGCTGCGCAAGCTGCGGTAGGCCAGGTCATTGACCAAGCCGTAGACCGGCACCACCAGCCGCAGACACAGGGCCGCCAGAACCAGGCGCCTGGCCATCAACGGCAAATGCCCCAGGCGCCAGCGCAGGGCTGCAGCCCCCAGCAACAAGGCCGTCAGGCACCACGCTACCGCCGCCGAGGCGCTGACCTCGGCCAGCGCGCGCAAGCCACCGAGGGACAGCAAGGCCAAGAAGAACACCGACGAGACCTGCTCCACCAGGTCATCGAGCGGATCCAGCCATGCAAACGGCGCTACCGTGCCCGACAGCCCCAGGCTGCCGCCCACCGTGATGCTCTCAAGCTGGCTCAATCCGGCGTTGAGTGCCCGTGCCGAGGCAAATGCCAGGGCCGCGCGCTTGAGGGAGCCGTCGAGCTGCGCTTGTGCAAACTGGTCCAGCGGCCGAGCCCAGCTCAAACCCAGCCCGAGCAACAGCAACAGCAGCCATGCCCAGCGGCGCCAGGCCGCTCGGAGTGCCTGCGGCGAAGCCGAAGGTGGATTGAGCACATTCATTTCATCATCCCGAAGTGCCATATGCGCACAGTATCGTGCCAAAAAACCGTTTGATGCCACCACCCACCGCGCATAACATGCGATTCAGGAATTTCAGGAGACTAGCCTCATGGCCTCACGTGCTGCATTTCAATGGGACGACCCGCTGCTGCTGGACAGCCAGCTGACCGACGACGAGCGCCAGGTGCGCGACGCCGCCCGGGCCTACTGCCAGGACAAACTGGCGCCTCGCGTGCTGGAGGCCTTCCGCCATGAGCACACCGATCTGGCCATCTTCCCCGAGATGGGTGAACTCGGCCTGCTCGGACCGACCATCCCCGAAGCCTACGGCGGCGCCGGCCTGAACTACGTCTGCTACGGCCTGGTGGCCCGCGAAGTGGAACGCGTCGACTCCGGCTACCGCTCGATGATGAGCGTTCAAAGCTCGCTGGTGATGGTGCCGATCTTCGAGTTCGGCAACGAAGCCACCAAGCAGAAGTACCTGCCCAAGCTGGCCAGCGGCCAGTGGATCGGCTGCTTTGGCCTGACCGAGCCCAACCACGGCTCCGACCCCGGCAGCATGATCACTCGCGCCAAGAAGGTGCCGGGCGGCTACAGCCTGTCGGGCGCCAAGATGTGGATCACCAACTCACCCGTGGCCGATGTGTTCGTGGTCTGGGCCAAGGACGACGAAGGCGCGATCCGCGGCTTTGTGCTGGAAAAGGGCTGGAAGGGCCTGAGCGCACCGGCGATCCACGGCAAGGTGGGCCTGCGCGCGTCCATCACCGGCGAGATCGTCATGGACGAGGTCTTCTGCCCCGAAGAGAATGCCTTCCCTGAGGTTCGCGGTCTGAAGGGCCCGTTCACCTGCCTGAACAGCGCCCGCTACGGCATTGCCTGGGGCGCGCTGGGCGCGGCCGAGTTCTGCTGGCACACGGCCTTGCAGTACACGCTGGACCGCAAGCAGTTCGGCCGGCCATTGGCTGCCAATCAGCTGATCCAGAAGAAGCTGGCTGACATGCAGACCGAGATCACGCTGGGCCTGCAGGGCTGCCTGCGCTTGGGCCGCATGAAGGACGAAGGCACGGCGGCGGTCGAGATCACTTCGATCATGAAGCGCAACAGCTGCGGCAAGTCGCTGGACATTGCCCGCACGGCGCGCGACATGCTGGGCGGCAACGGCATCTCCGACGAATTCGGCGTGGCCCGTCACCTGGTGAACCTGGAGGTGGTCAACACCTACGAAGGCACGCACGACATCCATGCGCTGATTCTGGGCCGGGCGATGACAGGGATTC
>CALRVU010000523.1:0-3168 GCA_943371685.1 Bordetella parapertussis
AACGCCGCCATGCTGACGAACGGCGCCGACCCCAACAACACCGGCATACCGGCCGCCAATGCCACCGAAGCCGCCATGAAAGCCGGCAACCGGGTCAACAGCTTTGCCAGCACCGTCAACCTGACTCCGCTGCCTGGCTCGCAAACCCCGGCCAGCGGCGTGCTGGGCAGCTTGAACAATGGCAGTGTGCCGGCCAGCGCCTTCAGTGCCGGCGCGGGCGCCACCACCACGCTTCAGTACACCGAGGTTGGCAGTTTTGCACTCAAGACCACCGGCGTGGTGAGCAATTTTCTGGGCAGCGGTCTGGCGCTCGATGCGGTGGTGGTCAACAACACAGGGCTGCAGAACACGCGGGTGGGCCGCTTCGTGCCGGCCGGTTTCGTGCTCAGCCAGGGCAGCGCCGTGCTGCGCAGCAGCGCCGCCTGCACACCGGCCTCGACCTTCAGCTACCTGGGCGAGCCCCTGCAGCTGGGATTCACCCTCACGGCCGTGAATGCGCTGGGCGCCACCACCACCAACTACACCGGCAGCTACGCCAAGCTGGGCCTGAGCACGGCCGGCAACTGGAACCTGGCAGGCATCGCAGGCAGCACTTTGTTCGCCACCAGCACCAGCCCGGCTCGGCTCAGCCTGGGCAGCAGCAGCGGCAGCTGGCTCAACGGCGTGGCCAGTGGCGTGAGCCTGTCGGCCACGCCGCTGCGCGCCAGCGCTGCCGACGGACCCTTCAGCACGGTCTGGGGCATTGCCCCGGTGGACAGCGATGGCGTGGCCATGCGCAGCCTCGACCTGGACACCAGCGTGCCGGCCAATTCAGTCGACCGGACCCAGGTGGCCACCACGGCGCTGCGGCTGGGCCGCCTGCGCCTGCAGAACGCGATCGGATCGCAGCAGCGCAGCCTCGGCCTGGGCGTGCAGGCGCAGTACTGGAACGGCAGCGCCTGGACTGACAACACGCTCGACAGTTGCACCCGCATCCCGGCTTCATCGGTCAACTTCGGCAACCTGCGCAAAGGCCTGACCACGGCGGACAGCAGCGTCGGCAGCGGCACCCTGACCCTGAGCGCCGGCATCGGCCAGTTCACGCTGGCGGCGCCGGGCGGTGGGCGCAGCGGCACCCTGGACGTGGCGCTCAGCCTGGGCAGCACGGCCACGGATGCATCCTGCCTGCAGCCCTGGACTCCGGGCAGCGGCGACGCTGCCTCGGCCGGTGCCAACCTGGCCTATCTGCGTGGTGCCTGGTGCGGCAGCAGCATGGACAAGGATCCGTCCGCCCGGGCCAGCTTCGGCTTGTTCCGCGGTGCAGAACACCTGTTGCACCTGCGCGAGAACTACTGAACTGCGCGCACCGCACCGCCGCGAGAGCCGCCACGAGAGCCGCCGATTGCGGCCTCTTTTCACGCTTTAGCCAAGGCCGCAGCTGCGCAGAATCGACTGCAGCCGCCTTGACGCCCCGTCTGGCGGCATCCAACAAGATTCAGCTCAACTGTCATGCCCCTGCACTGGCCCTGGTCACGCCCGACCCAGCGAACCACCGACTGCCTGGTCTTCAGCCTGGGCCCGGATCGGCTCGACTGGGTCACCGGCCAGGCCGCCGGGACGCACGCCCGGCTGACGGGTCATGGCCAGCTGCCTCGCGACCCGCACAGGCAAGCCGACTGGGTGCGCTCACTCCGGCAGATCGGCCGCAAAGGCTGCGACACGGCGGCCGTGCTCGCACCCGAGTCCTACCAGATGCTGCAGATCGAGGCCCCCGCCGTGCCCTCGGACGAGATGCGGGCCGCTGCACGCTGGCGCATCAAGGATCTGATCGACAGCCACATCGACGACATCACCCTGGATGTGCTGCGGCTGGGCCTGCCCGCCAGCCAGGTTCAAGGCCAACCCCAGATGTTCGTCGTGACGAGCACCAATGCCGACGTGGCGGCGAGCAGCAGCGTGGCCGACGATGCCGGCTGGCGGCTGACGACCATCGATGTGGCCGACCTGGCCTTGCGCAACCTGCAAGCTGCGGCCGCTGCCGCCATGGACCTGGAGGAACGGGCCACCGCCTGCCTGAGCCAGCACGGCAACACCGGCCTGCTGACCATCTGCGTCGGCGGCGAACTGTTCTACAGCCGTCGACTGGACTGGGATGCGAGCCTGGCTGAGCGAGCAGCCCAAGCCGCCGCCCGCGCCCCGTCTCCCACCAGCCACGACGAAGGCATCGAAGCGCCAGGCTACAGCCTGCTCGGCACCGAACTGACCGGCTTTGCCACTGAGCTGGGTGGCGACAGCCCTCCGCGCATGGTGATCGAGCTGCAGCGCTCATTCGATGTCTGGGAGCGCTCCTGGCCGGAGCTGCCGCTGGCCCTGCTGATGCTTCACCCGGACACCGCACTGACGCAGGCGAGCGTGGCAGGCTATCTGCAGGATGCGCTGGGCTTGCGGGTGGTGCCGCTGAACCTGGCGGCCGAGCTGGATGGCCTGGACGATCAACCAGACACCCCCCGGCCGGCGCCTGCCCTGCTGGGCACGCTGCTGCGCATGACCGGCGTGCGCGCCTGACGCCATGGCCCAGCAGATCAATCTCCACACCCCGCTGCTGCTCAAGCCGCAGCTGCGCTTCTCGGCGCAGGCCATGGCACGCGCGCTGGGCTTGATGGCCGTGGTCCTGCTGTTGTTCTGCGTCTGGGTCCGGCTGCAGCAACAGGCTGGCAAAGCCGAGTTCGATGGCCTGCGCATGCGCACGGTGGCAGAACGCGCGCAACTCTCTGCGGCGATCCAGACCCTGAAGCAAGACAACGACCCGGTGCTGCTGACCCAGCAGATTGCCCGCTTGCGCAACGACACCCTGGCGCTGCAGGAGCGCCTCAAGGCCACCCAGGTGCCACATCTGGCGCCGGGCCAGCGGCATTCAGCCGCGCTGGACCTGCTGGCGCGCAGCCTGCCGCAGCCGGCCTGGATCACCCGCTTGGTGCTCGGACCAGGCCAGTTTGAAGTGACCGGACTGACGCTGGAGACCGGCGTGCTGTCGCCCTGGATCGGACAGCTGGCGGCCGACCCGGTGTTGGCAGGCCTGCCCCTCAGCCAGGTTCATGTCGTGCAACTGGGCGCATCAGCGCAGGGCTTGCAGAGCGCGCCGCCCGGATCGGCGCTGCGGGCCCCCGCCCAGCCCGTCGGCACCGGCTG
>CALRVU010000524.1:0-3164 GCA_943371685.1 Bordetella parapertussis
CCGTGCCGGCGCGACCGCCGGTGGAGGTGGCGTGGGCGGTGTAGAGAACTTTGTCGAGTGCCATGGTGTGTGCTTTCGTGGACAAGGAACGTGAAATCAGGCCGCAGCCTGGCTGAGTTGGCTCCGCAGCGCCGAAAGGCGTTGCGTGAGCTGGGAAATTTCAGTGAGCTCGCATTGGGTGGCGCAGGCCACCGCGGGCGGCACGGCCAGCGCCTTCTCGCGCAGGGCCTGGCCGGCCTCGGTCAGCGCCACTTCGACCCGCCGCTCGTCGTCGCGGCTGCGTGTGCGCCGGACCAGCGCTTGCGCTTCCAGCCGCTTCAGCAAGGGCGTCAGGGTGCCGGAGTCCAGATGCAGGCGATCCCCGAGGGCGCTGACCCCGGTGGCGCCGTGCTCCCACAGCACCAGCATCACCAGGTACTGCGGATACGTCAGGCCCAGCGGTGCCAGCAAGGGCTTGTAGAGCTTGGTCATGGCCAGGGACGCCGAGTACAGGGCGAAGCACAACTGCCGGTCCAGCGCCAGCCATTGGGCGGCTGGGTGCGGTGCTGTGTTGGCTTGACTTGATGGCATGGCGTTATTGTTGTTCAAAATTAAATTGCACACAATTTAAAAGGGCTTTCGACTGGCCGTGCCGGCCCGGTTTGGCCCTCGGCGGGGCGCGAGCCCGGGCCTCGATCCGTAGAATGCGTTGATGGCCTTTGTACATCTGCGCACCCACACCGAGTTCTCTGTCGTCGACGGCACGCTCCGCATTGACGACCTGGCCAAAGCCGCCAAAGCCGACGATCAAGTTGCGCTGGGCATCTCTGACCTGGCCAATCTGTTTGGTGCGATCAAGTTCTACAAGGCTTGCCGCGGCAAGGGCGTCAAGCCGCTGATTGGCGCCGATGTCTGGGTCGAACCGCTGCCGGACTCAGGCGACAAGGCCGCCAGCCGCATGCTGCTGCTGGTGCAGAACACCCAGGGCTACCTCAATCTGTGCGAACTGCTGGCCCGGGCCTGGACGCGCAATGTCCAGCGTGCCCAGGCCTGGCTGACCTGGGAATGGCTGGCCGAGCTCAATGCCGGCCTGATCGTGCTCTCCGGTGCCGAGTTTGGTGCCATCGGCGTGGCGCTGCTCTCAGGCGACTCCGAGCGGGCTGCCACAGCAGCCCGCCACATCAGCGCTTTGTTTCCCCAGCGCTTTTATCTGGAACTGCAGCGCGGCGGCTCACCCCAGCACGAGGCGCTGGTGCGCGCCACCGTGCCCCTGGCGGCCGAGCTGGGCTTGCCCGTGGTGGCCACTCACCCGGTGCAGTACCTGACGGCCGAAGAGTTTGAAGCCCACGAGGCGCGTGTCTGCGTGGCCGAGGGCGAGACCCTGGGCAATCCGCGCCGGGTCAAGCGCTTCTCCCGCGAGCAGTATTTCAAGTCGCAGAGCCAGATGGAGGCGCTGTTTGCGGACGTGCCCAGTGCGATTGCCAACACGCTCAAGATTGCCGAGCGCTGCAGCCTGACGCTGGTGCTGGGCAAGCCGCAGCTGCCCAATTTCCCGACGCCGATCCAGGATGACGGCACGCCGATGCCCATCGACGCCTTCTTCCGCCAGGAGTCCTATGCCGGTCTGGACTACCGGCTGGGCATGATCTTCTCCGATCCCGTCAAACGCGAAGCCGAACGGCCGCGCTATGTCGAGCGACTCGAGTTCGAGCTGAAGACCATCTTGAACATGGGCTTCCCCGGCTACTTCCTGATCGTGTCGGACTTCATCAAGTGGGCCAAGGAAAACGGCTGCCCGGTCGGCCCGGGCCGGGGTTCGGGCGCCGGTTCTCTGGTGGCCTATGCGCTGCTGATCACCGACCTGGATCCGCTGCAATACAACCTGCTGTTCGAGCGCTTCCTGAATCCGGAGCGGGTCTCGATGCCCGACTTCGACATCGACTTCTGCCAGGCCAACCGCGACCGCGTCATCGACTACGTCAAGGACAAGTATGGCCGCCAGGCGGTGAGCCAGATCGCCACCTTCGGCACCATGGCGGCCAAGGCGGCGCTGCGCGACATCGGCCGCGTGCTGGGCATGGGTTTCGGCCATGTCGACAGCATCGCCAAGTTGATCCCGGCGCCGCCGGGCAAGACAGTGACCCTGGCCAAGGTGCCTGAGAAGCCGGACGAGAAGATCATCTACGCGCGTCTGGAAGCCCCCGAACTGGAGGTGCGGGAGAAGGCCGAAGAGGAGGTGGCCGAACTGCTGGATCTGGCCGCCAAGGTCGAGGGCATGGTGCGCAACATCGGCATGCACGCCGGCGGCGTGCTGATCGCGCCGGGCAAGATCACCGACTTCTGTCCGCTCTACCAGCAGCCCGGCAGCGACTCGGCGGTCAGCCAGTACGACAAGGATGACGTCGAGGCCATCGGCCTGGTCAAGTTCGACTTTCTGGGCCTGGCCACGCTGACCATCCTGGAGCTGGCCAAGGACTTCATCGTCGCGCGCTATCCGGATCAGAAAGATTTCTCCTTCGAGAAGCTGCCGCTGGACGATGCCAAGGTTTACAAGCTGTTCTCGGAAGGGCTGACCGAGGCCGTGTTCCAGTTTGAATCCCGCGGCATGCAGGGCATGCTGCGGGACGCCAAGCCCAGCCGGCTGGAGGACCTGATTGCCCTGAACGCCTTGTATCGGCCGGGTCCGATGGACCTGATCCCCAGCTTCGTGGCGCGCAAGCACGGCCGCGAGCCGGTCGAGTATCCGCATCCGCTGGTGGAATGGGTGTTGTCCGAGACCTACGGGATCATGGTCTACCAGGAGCAGGTGATGCAGACCGCCCAGGTGCTGGGCGGCTACAGCCTGGGCGGCGCCGACATGCTGCGCCGGGCCATGGGCAAGAAGAAGGCCGAGGAGATGGCCGAGCACCGCGAGATCTTCCGCAAGGGGGCCTTGGTCAACAACATCCCCCAGGACAAGGCCGACGAGATCTTCGACCTGATGGAGAAGTTCGCGGGCTATGGCTTCAACAAGTCGCACGCCGCCGCCTACTCACTGCTGGCGTATCACACCGGCTGGCTCAAGGTTCATTACACGGCCGAGTTCTTTGCGGCCAACATGACCAACGAACTCAGCGACACCGACAAGGTCAAGGTCTTGCTGGCCGATGCGGTGAAGAACTTCAAGCTGGAGTTCGAGCCGCCCA
>CALRVU010000525.1:0-3163 GCA_943371685.1 Bordetella parapertussis
TTGCCATCGAACGGATCGTCCAGCTCGTTGCTGGCAAAGGGCAGGTTGGCAGGAAGAAAGGCCTTGAGGCGGCGGATGTCGCCGCAGTCAAAGGCCAGTTCGGGCACCTGGATGCTGCGCTTTTCGAGCAGCACCGAGATGTTGTAGCCGTACTGGCGCACGCGGGCCTGGCGGCAGTCAAAGCCGGCCAGCACCAGGCGGTAGAGCAGCAGGCCGGCGTTCCACAGGCTGACATGGCCGCCGACGATCTGGTGCTTGAGCGGCGGCACGCTCAGGGCCAGCACGCCGCCCTCGGCCAGCGCCGCATGCAGGCGGCCCAGAAAGCACTGGGCATCGAGCTGATGCTCCAGCACATGGCTGCACCAGACGCAGTCGTAGCGGTCGGGCAGCTCCAGGGTGTTGAAGTCGCCGATCACGCATTGCAGCTGCGGGCTGCGGCGCTCAAAGTAGACCGACTTGCCGTAGTCCACCGTGGTGACCTGCTTGCCAAAGGCGAGGAAGACCTCGCTGTGCTCGCCGGCGCCGCCGCCCACGTCCAGCACGCTGTCGAAGTCGTAGTCCGACAGCAGCGTCCACAGCGCCAGGTCGGCAAACTGCGGGCGCTTCAGGCCCAGCACCTCAAAGCCGGGCAGGCGCTCGTCGGCGCGGGGGTCGTTGGCCGCGTCAGCCATGTTGGCGCAGGCGGTTGTGCCGGTCGGGTCGGGCGGCGGTCTGGCGCATCAGCACGCGCAGCGCGTCTTTCAAGCCGTCCACCTCCTGGCGCAGGGTGTCGATCTGCTGATGGGCCTGGCCCAGGGCGTCGCGCAGGCCGTCGTTGTTGACGGGCTTGGCTTGCGGCGCGCCGTGCAGGGCAAACAGCTGGCGATAGAAGTCGCTGTGGCGGGCGGTGTGGCTGGCATAGCCCCACCAGGTGTTGTGCAGCTCGCGCAGGTGGTTGGCGCGCGGCGGGTGCAGCAGCGGCTGGGCGCGCGGCGCCTCGGGGTTGGCCACGGCCGCCCACAGCGGCTCGCTCAAGAAGGTGTGCGAGGCAATCTGCAGATAAGCCTCGGGGTTGTGCTCGGGTTGGAAGGCCGGCTGGCAGATGGGCGGCAGCAGCGGCAGCGCCTCTTTGCCAAACCACTGTGCCTCTTGCAGCACGCCGGACGACAGGCCGACGAAACGCACCGGCCATTCACCGGCCATCAGCTCATAGGTTTCGGCCTTGCAGATGCCGACGGCGCGGCCCAGGATGCGCTCCAGCGCCATGTGCTCGGCGGCGGCAAAGCCCTGGTCCAGCGGATGGGCCTTGTAGACAACCTTGTCCTGGCCGACCACCTGGCGCAGGTTGGCCGCATGCTCGCCGATCCGGGCAAAACCGCCCTGCGGTGTGATCAGCGAGGCGTCGGCCTCGGTCTGGCCCACATAGACCCAGAGGCGCTCGGCAAAGACCGCCGGGGTGGGCTCGTAGCGCTGACGATAGCGCACCTGGGCCGCCATCAGCGCGGCCTCCGAAAACACCTCGTCCATGCGCTGGGCATGGGGCAGCAGGCGGGCGTACAGATCGGCCCGGTTGGTGGCCATGGCCAGGTAGAGGTCGCTGGCAAAGCGCAGCGGCGACAGGCGCATGTCCAGCCAGGCGTGGCCGCCCTGATCCAGCGCCTTGCGCAGCCAGGGGGGCATCTCGTAGCCGATGACCAGCGTTCCCTCGGGCACATGGCGGTTCAGGTAGTCGGCAGCCTCTGCGGGGATGCCTTGGTACAGCGCCACCCAGGCGTCGTCGCCCGGGCCGGCACCACAGCGCTGCAGAAACTGCGCGACGTCGAAATCGGGATGAAGGTTGTGGCGCTGGCCACGGCGTGGCGACTTGCCCAGGTCCACCCCGGTGGCGTGATAGAGCGGCACGCGGATCAGGTCATACATGAACTCCTTGGCCGGCCAGTAGGCGTCGCGGCTGAGGTCGTCCAGACAGGCGAGGTGGGAATAGAACATGGTGCGCGTGGGTCCAGTGGAGGGTCGGTGTCAGCGTGCGTGCAGGCCGAACGACGGCATGGGTGCCGCCATGGTGTGCACGGGCGGCATCGCGGGGGCTGGGGCTGGGGCAGGCATCGGGCTGGGTGCCGGCGCAGCCACCTTGGCCGCCGGCTTGTTGAAGCGCATGCCGGTGGGCCTGACGGCCCGCTCCAGCAGCGAGCCCAGCAAGGCCCGCGGATAGCGCAGCCGGCTTTGCTTGCCGCCACCCCAGTACTGGTAGTGCTGGGCCAGGTAGCGGGTGACCTGCATGGCCGTGAAGGGCAGCTGGCTGCAAGACGCCAGCAGGGCTTGCAGCATCACCTCCATCTCGTCCTCGCTCTCGCCGATGGCAATCGCCTCACCGCTTTGCAGCAGGCCGCCAAAGTTGATGTGGAAGTCGCTGGTCACGTCGATGAAGTGCGTGGCGCAGGTGATCCAGTCCTCTTGCGGCGCGCTCAGGCCGGCCTGCTGGTTGAACTTGTAGTTGGGCCCGCCCAGCGGCCGGGTGTGCTTGACGGGCACATCGTCCAGGATGGCCACCTTGCCCAGCCGGCTCATGCGCGGCCAGACGCTGTCCAGCCCATAGCCGCTGATGTTGCCGGCCAGCGTCGGGATGACGCGGGTCAGCAGATCGATCGACAGCACCGGGGCCATGATCTCGACAAAATTGGTGAAGCGCAGCTGGAAGTCCGCATGCCGCAGGGTGATCGGGTGGGCAAAGTAGGAGTCCGGCGTCAGCGCCGGCTGGGCCAGCTCCAGCTGCAGCTCGTCGCAGGTGGCAAACATGCGCGAGACCTGCTCGGGCACGCAGAGCAGGTCGTCGTCGGGCATCCAGACATAGCGGTATTGCGAGATGGTGCGCCAGTGGGTGTTGAGCGTGCGCTCCAGGCCCGGGTACTTGGGGCCCTTCTGCATGTGCACGAAAACCGCACCGGGGGCATCAGGCGGGGTGTCGCCGAACCAGGACAGGGCGTAGTCGAAGTTCTGCTCATGCAGGCGCTCGATGGTGTGCGGATGCAGGGAGCCGGGGCCGGTGCGGTAGAGGATCAGGTAGGGCTTCATCACGGAACTCCTTGTCTCAGCTGGCTTTTTGGGGCCACCGCTCGGGGGCCGTCTCAGGGATGTGGATGCCCCACGGCCCAGAGGCTTCGAGGTGCCGGGCCAGTCTAGAAGC
>CALRVU010000526.1:0-3153 GCA_943371685.1 Bordetella parapertussis
GGCCAACACAGGCGCTCTCAAAGCGGCAGCAAGGCGGCCAGCGTCCGCAGGCTGTCGGCCTCGTCCACCGGCTTGTCCTCGCGCCAGCGCAGCATGCGCGGAAAGCGCACGGCGATGCCGCTCTTGTGGCGCGGGCTGCGCGAGATGCCCTCGAAGCCCAGCTCGAACACCAGCGTGGGCCGCACGCTGCGCACCGGGCCGAAGCTCTCCACCGTGGTCTGGCGCACCACCGCATCCACGCGGGCCATCTCGGCATCGGTCAGGCCCGAGTAGGCCTTGGCAAACGGCACCAGCTTGCGGCCTTCGGCCTCAGGCGGCCCGTCCCACACGGCAAAGGTGTAGTCGCTGTAGAGGCTGGCGCGCCGGCCATGGCCGCGCTGGGCATAGATCAGCACCGCGTCGATGGACAGCGGATCGAGTTTCCACTTCCACCACACGCCGCTGTCCTTGGTGCGGCCCACGCCGTAGTGCGCCGTGCGTTGTTTGAGCATCAAGCCTTCTACGCCCAGGGTGCGGGCCGCCTCGCGCTGCTGCGCCAAGTCAGCCCAGCTCGTGCCCTGCAGCAGCGGGCTGGCGACCAGGCTGGGATGCTGCATCTCGGTCGTCAGCGCGTCCAGCAGCGGCCGGCGCTCGGCCAGGGGCAGGCCGCGCAGGTCGCGGCCGTGCTGCTCCAGCAGGTCATAGGCCAGCAGCACCACCGGCAGCTCGCGCAGCAGCTTCGGCGCCAGGGTCTTGCGGCCGATGCGCTTTTGCAGCTCGGCAAAGGGCTGGACGCGGCCCTCGCGCCAGATCACGATCTCGCCGTCCAGCACCGTGCCGTCGGGCAGGGCCTCGCCCAGCGTCGCCAGCTCGGGGTAGCGGTCGGTCACCAGCTCCTCGCCGCGCGACCACAGCCAGACCTGGCCGGCGCGCTTGACCAGCTGGGCGCGGATGCCGTCCCACTTCCACTCGACGAGCCATTGCGCCGGCGGGCCCAGGGCCTCGTCGAACTGGGCCAGCGGCAGGTTGAAGGGATGCGCCAGAAAGAAGGGGTAGGGCTGGCCGCTGGTCTGCGCTTGCCGCTCGCCATCGCCTTCCGGGGCGATCAGGGCGGTGTAGTCGGCCGCGGTGGGTTGGCCGGTGGTGCTGGTGTAGCCCATCAGGCGCTGGGCCACGCGCTTGGCATCCAGCCCGGCCACGGCCGCCAGCGCCTGCGTCACCTGCAGCCGCGACACACCGACCCGGAAGCCACCGGTGATCAGCTTGAAATAGACCAGGCGTTCGTCGGTGGCCAGTTGCCGCCAGTGCGTCTGCAGGGCCTCGGCCAGCTGCTCGGGCGGCAGGCCGCGCAAGGGCAGCAGGCGCTGCGTCAGCCACTCACCCAGACCTGGGTCGTGGTTCAGGTCGTATTGAGGGTCTGGCGCCGGCAGCAACAAGGCCAGGGTTTCGGCCAGGTCGCCCACCGCGTCATAGCTCTCGTCAAACAGCCACTCGGGCAAGCCGGCGGCTTGTTGCGCCAGCTGGCGCAGCAGCTTGGTCGGCACCAGCTGCCGCGGTTTGCCACCGGCCAGAAAGTACACCGCCCAAGCCGCATCGGCCGGCGCTGCGGCGCGCAGATGGGCCTGCAGCGCCGCCTGCTTGGCCAGGCTGGACGTGCTGGCGTCCAGCGCGTGGTAGAGCGCGGCAAAGGCCCTCATGGCGCGGGCGGGGCCGCGGCGGCCAGCGCCTCTTCGGGCTGCGCTTCTGCAGGCGCCGGCTCGTGGTCTTCGTCGCCGTAGGCGGTCTTGAAGCCTTGGGCCTCCAGGCCGTTCTCGGTCAACCAGCGCACCATCACCGCCACGCTGCCGTGGGTGACGAACACCCGCTCGGCGCCGGTGCCGGCAATGGCCTGCATCAGGCCGGGCCAGTCGGCATGGTCGGACATGACGAAGCCCCGGTCCACACCGCGCCGGCGCCGCGTGCCGCGCAGCTGCATCCAGCCACTGGCAAAGGCGTCCGAGCAATCGCCAAAGCGGCGCAGCCAGGGCGTGCCCAGGGCCGACGGCGGCGCCAGCACCAGGGCGCGCTTGAGCAGCGCAGCGTCCACCCCCGGATCGGTGACCCGCAGCGTGGGCGCCAGCGCCACGCCGGCCGCGCGGTAGACGGCGTTCAGCGGCTCGATTGCCCCATGGACCACCACCGGCCCGATGCTGGCATCCACGCCGTGCAAGATGCGCTGTGCCTTGCCGAACGCATAGCACAGCAGCACCGACGCGCGGCCCTGCTCGGCATTGGCCCGCCACCAGGCGTTGATCTCGGCGAACAGCTGGGCCTGGCTGGGCCAGCGGTAGATCGGCAGGCCGAAGGTCGACTCGGTGATGAAGGTGTCGCAGCGCACCGGCTCAAACGGTGCGCAGGTGCCGTCGGCCTCGGTCTTGTAGTCGCCTGAGGCCACCCAGACTCGGCCGCCGTGTTCGAGCCGCACCTGGGCCGAGCCCAGCACATGGCCGGCCGGGTGCAGCGACAGCGTGACGCCGTGGTGCACGATGCGCTCGCCATAGGCCAGAGTTTGCAGCGGGATGTCGCTGCCCAGCCGGGCGCGCAGCGTGCCCTGGCTGTCGGTGTGCGCCAGGTAGTGGCGGTGGCCGCTGCGCGCATGGTCCGAGTGCGCATGGGTGATCACCGCCCGGTTCACCGGCTTCCAGGGGTCGATGTAGAAATCGCCCGCCGGGCAGTACAGGCCCTCGGGCCGGGCCACCACCAGGTCGTCGGGCCGCGAGGCCAGGCTCAGCGGTGTGGACGGCACATGCATGCGAGGTCCTGGCGGCGGGGCTGGGCTGTCAGGCGGGTGCCGCGCTCAGGCGATCCACTCGCCGTTGGCCAGCAACTCGGCGAAGAAGGCCTGCAGGGTGACGCTGCTCATGCTGTACGGGTCGAACGCGGTGGATCGAGAGTATTTGTGGAAGATCTGCCGGTTGGCGGCCACCGGCGCCAGTGAACCCATGTCCCAGCTGGTGAAGCGGCGGCCAATGATCTCGGCAAAGTCGAGCAGGGCCGGATCGCGGTGGCGCGGGTCGGCCACGATGCGGTGGTACAGGCGGTTGACCTCGGTGCGATCCCCTTCGAGCTGCTGCAGAAAGATGCCGTTGATCAGGCAGAGCACCCCCGTCACGCCCACCCGGGCGTTGTTGCGCT
>CALRVU010000527.1:0-3137 GCA_943371685.1 Bordetella parapertussis
AGCCCTCATCCAAAGGCC
Organism: Bordetella parapertussis; assembly: GCA_943371685.1. GTDB lineage: Bacteria > Pseudomonadota > Gammaproteobacteria > Burkholderiales > Burkholderiaceae_C > Ideonella > Ideonella parapertussis_A. The sequence goes on from CALRVU010000527.1 coordinate 19, forward strand.
GCACGCCCGGCCGCGAGAACGTCGGCCACTGCCTGTGCGTCAAGCTCTGCACCGACGACGTGCCCAACACCAGCCCCGAGGCCGAGCCGCACTGGACCCGGGTCGAGGCCTTCAATGTGCATGCGTCAGCCGCCGATCCGGCGCTCAATTTCTTGCCCGAAGGCTATGCCGGCCTGCCCAGCCAGTCCTTCGTGTTTGGCGGTGGCGTGGCGCTGTTTGGCAACTGCCCGCTGTTCAATGCGGCGGCGCCGTCCAACCCGCTCAAGTACCGCTTTTTGGTGGCCGAATGGCAATGGCCCGGTGGCGGCGACGGCACTGCCGGTGTGATGCCCAGCGTGCCGCCCGCCGCGCCGCCGTCGCCCCTGGCACCCAATGCCACCTGGAAGCTGCTGCCCATGGTCACCGGCGCACTGCCCCAGGGCGACATCTATTACAACGACGGCGTCAACCCGCTGGCCAGCGTGGCCGTGCGCCTGCTGCCTGATGTGCAAGGCTTCATCACCTTGGCCGGGGCCGGCGTCAATGCACCCATGTCGGGTGGCGGCAGTGTGCTGCTCAACGTCAGCACGGCCAACTTCCTGCGCTCGGGCCTGCTGGGCTACATGGACTCGACCACCATCACGGCGGCGCATGCTTCACGCTACCCGGCTTGGGCCAATGACAAGCTGCAAGCGGGCCGGGCGCTGACCCCGGCTGAGCAAGAGCCGATCCGCCGCTACCGCGTGATGTTTGAGGTGCGCGACGCGGTGACGGATGCGACCCTGTTCGTCGACACGCTGGATTCGATCGTGCTCGACAACACGCCGTCTGTTGCCCTGCTCAACATTGCCGAGCTGATGGCCAACGCCTGCAACCCGATCATGGGCCTGACCGAGATCCATGCGCTCTACACGCTGGACCATCCGCACCTGCGCAACTTCGGCCTGACCATCCACAACAACAACGGCACCGTGCACAGTGCCCCGCCCATGCCCAACGGCGCCTTCCCGCCGGTGGACTACGCCTTCCGCGGCGCCGCCAGCGGTGCCACTGGCCCGGCCAATGCGGTGGACATCTCGGCCGACCCGGTCTGCGCCTACAGCCTGAACATGGGCTGGATCACGCGGCACTACGTCACCGGCTCGCAGTCGCGGCAGGTGTTGTACTGCAAGGACTAACGCGGCCGCCGGCCTGGCCGCAGCCGGTCAATCTTGCTGCGGACCAGGCCCTCTGCCTGGTGCATGCCCAAGCTGTCCATGCAGCGCTTGAGTCGGCCCGGCCGATCCAGTTAGCAACACCCCCTTGCCGACGGTGTCGGTCAGGTGTTTGACCAAGGCTTGCTCGATGGGCACGAACTTGTCCGGCTCGATGTGGCGCCAGTTGCGCTCGTAGAGGGCGAGGGCTTCTTGGGGCGTGATCTCGACGTCACGGTCTGCGAAATGCCAGGCGATGGCGCTCAGCTGCGGGTAGCGCTTGAGCACGATCCTGGCCGGTGCGCGCCGCGCGGGCAGGTTCTCATCCACCTCGGCGTCCGCGCTGGTGCTGTCTGCGGCCAGCTGGTCCACGTCGCCATCCAGCCCCAGCACACCCAGCACCTTGACCAGGGTGCCCATCGTCACGCCGGGCTCGCCCGCCTCCAGCTTCAACAGTGTCACCCGGGTGATGTGCGCCCGTGCGGCCACGGCATCGGCCGACAGCTTTCTGCGCAATCGTGCCAGCCGCAGCCGCTCACCCAGCTGCGCAAGCCGCTGGGCTTCTGCGGGGGCAATCTGGCGGGGCTTGGCTGGCATTTGTAAAGCATTCTATGCGAAGCCGCTGTCGCGTTGTCCTGTCATCTTTCTGCCGCTGCGCAGCTGGCGGCAGCGGTCCAAGAGGGTCTGAACGGGGGCCGGGTCAACGGCGCCCAGCTCAGAACAAATCTTCGACGGTCAGCATCCGGTAGTACACCGCCAGGCTTGCCCCTTGGGCGCGGGCCAGATCGGCCAGCGCCTGGGCGTTCTCCAGATCGTCGACCTTGACCAGCAGCCACTGCGTGCCTTGCTCAGACAGCGCCAGATAACGGCGCAGCAGCGTGATCTCGTAGCCGAAGCCCGCCATGGCGCCGGTGTTGTCGACCAGCGTTTGCAGGGCGGCCACGCTCTCTTTGGGCACAAAGCGCAGCACCGCCTCGCTGCGCCAGCCGGCGCCATGCAAGGCCAAAGCCAAGGCATCAAGCTGCGCCAGGGCCGGCAGGCCCACCATGACATGCCCCACCGGCTTGAATCCGCCGAAGGACGTGGTCATGCTGGCGGGGGCCACCGTGTTGCTGACCGCCGCCAGGGTCGGGGTCATGCGTGCTTCAAGGCGTGCTGTGCGTCGCCCACGGCCTTCTGGGCCTTGCCCTCGACCTGCTTGCGCACGCCCTTGAGCTGTTGCTCGGTGCTACCGACGATCCCGCCGGCCTTCTCTTGCACCTTGCCGGCAGCGTCCTTGACGGCGCCTTTGACTTGATTCTTGTTCATGGGGGACCTTTGGGGAGTGGTTGAAGGAGCCCCGATGATGGACAGCGCCGCGCCGCGGGTCTGTGCGCCGGGACACAGGGCCGGGCCGGCCGGCCGAGCCGTCGCCCATGCAAGCTATGCTGCCGGCGGCGGCGGCTAGCGCCACACGACAAAGGTTTTTTCTCATGAAGCTGGTGCAATGCTGGGACGACGGCGTGACGACCGACGAGCGACTGGTCGCGCTGCTGCGCCGCCACGGCGCTGGCGCCACGTTCAACCTCAACCCCGGCCTGTATGCGCCGCAGCGCCAGTTTGGCTGGGTGCACCGCGGCACCGACGTCTGGCGCCTGGGCCTGGATGAGCTGCCCGAGGTCTACCAAGGCTTCAACATCGCCAACCACACGCTCACGCATCCGCACCTGGCCCAGCTGCCCATTGCCGATGCCCGGCGCGAGATCCAGGAGGGCCGCGCCCGCCTGCAAGCCCTGTTCGGCCAGCCGGTGACCGGCTTCGTCTACCCCTTTGGCACCTTCAATGCCGAGGTGGCCCAGGCCGTGCGCGAGGCCGGCCACAGCTATGCGAGCACCACCCGCGCGGCCGACGCTGGCGTGGACCAGCGAGACCCCATGGCCGCCGCACCCAGCTGTCACTTTCTGGCGG
>CALRVU010000528.1:0-3134 GCA_943371685.1 Bordetella parapertussis
ACTTTGGCGAGGATGTGCTGGACCCGTCTCTGCCGCTGGATCCGCTGCGTGACAGCTGGACCCTGCCCCTGATTCGCCGGGTGATTGCCCGCGGCATCCCGCTGTTCGGCATCTGCCGCGGCACCCAGGAGACCAATGTGGCGCTGGGAGGCTCGCTGCACCAGGCTGTGCATGCGGTCGAAGGCCATGCCGATCACCGGGCGCCCGACGGCCAGCCCGCCGCCACGCAATACGGACCGGCGCATCCGGTGCATGTGCAGCCCGGTGGTGTGCTGGCTGCCGTGCTGGGGGATGCGACCTTCGATGTCAATTCCGTGCACGGTCAAGCGGTGAGCCGGCTTGCCGATGGCTTGCGGGTCGAGGCTCGCGCGCCCGACGGCCTGGTGGAAGCCTTCTCGGTGGCTGACTCGGCCGGCTTCAGCCTGTGCGTGCAGTGGCACCCTGAATGGCTGGCGGCCAGCAATCCGCAGTCGGTCGCTATGTTGACGGCGTTTGGCGATGCCTGCCGCCGCCATCAGCAGGCCCGGCTGGCAAGCCAGAACGGATGAACAAGGATCACACCGGGGCTCGCGCGGCCCGGCGCCGAGGCAACTTGGCGATATTCCGCGCGCAATGCAAGACCCAAGCAGGTGCCTGACCATGGCCAGCAAAGAAAACTTCACCTTCGCCGATCTCGAAAATTGGCTCAATCAGAACCGCGTCACGGAGATCGAGTGCCTCGTGCCCGACTTGACCGGTGTCGCGCGGGGCAAGATCCTGCCCCGCCAAAAGTTCACGGAAGACCGCGGCATGCGCCTGCCCGAGGCCATTGTCGGCATGGGCGTGACGGGCGAGTTCCCTCAAGAAGGTCCCTACTACGACGTCATCAACCCGACCGACCGGGACATGCATCTGCAGCCCGACCCGGCGACGGTGCGCATCGTGCCCTGGGCCACCGACCCGACGGCGCAGGTCATCCACGACTGCTACGACCGCGACGGCAAGCTGGTGCCTTTTGCACCGCGCTCGGTGCTGCGCCGGGTGTGTGATCTGTTCGCGGCCGAAGGCTGGGAGCCGGTGGTGGCGCCTGAGCTGGAGTTCTATCTGGTGGCCCGCAACACCGACCCGGACATGCCGCTCAAGCCGCCGGTCGGCCGCAGCGGTCGCTCGGAGACCTCGCGCCAGGCCTATTCCATCGACGCAGTCAACGAGTTCGATCCGCTGTTCGAGGACGTCTATGCCTACTGCGAAAAGATGGAGCTGAACGTCGACACGCTGATTCACGAAATCGGTGCCGGCCAGATGGAAATCAACTTCTTCCATGCCCATCCGCTGGGCCTGGCAGACGAAGTCTTCTTCTTCAAGCGCACGGTGCGCGAGGCCGCGTTGCGCCACGACATGTATGCCACGTTCATGGCCAAGCCAATTGCCGGCGAGCCCGGCAGCGCCATGCACGTGCACCAGAGCCTGGTCAGCAAGGCCACCGGCAAGAACATCTTCAGCAATCCCGATGGCACGGCCAGCAAGGAGTTCTACTGGTACATCGGCGGCCTGCAGAAGTACATCCCGGCAGCCATGGCGTTGTTCGCGCCCTATGTGAACAGCTACCGGCGGCTGTCGCGCCACACCGCGGCACCGATCAACATCCAGTGGGGCACGGACAACCGCACCGTGGGCATCCGCTCGCCAGTGGCCTCGGCCGCCGCGCGGCGGATCGAGAACCGGGTCATCGGCGCTGACGCCAATCCCTATGTGGCCCTGGCCGCCACCCTGGCCTGCGGTTACCTTGGCATCAAGAACAAGATCGAGCCCTCGCCCGAGTGCAAGGGCGACGCCTATCTGGGCGACTACCAGCTGCCACGTAGCCTGGTCGAGGCCCTGACCCTGCTGCGCAATGAACAAGACCTGGCCGACGTGCTGGGCAAGGATTTCATCACCGTCTACACCGAGGTGAAGGAAATTGAACACGCCGAGTTCATGAAGGTGATCTCGCCGTGGGAGCGCGAGCACCTGCTGCTGCACGTTTGATCCTGAGCCGACCGCGGGTCACGAGCCCGCGGCGCAGCCCATCAATTCATTGGAGCCCACCATGCAAACCAACACCATCACCCTGTCTGCGCCGGCCGTGGCGCAAAAGCGCACCACGCGCGAGTGGCAGCAAGCCGACTCGGCCCACTTTCTGCACCCGTTCACCGACTTCGGTGCCCTGAACAAGAAGGGCGCGCGCATCATCACCAAGGCCGAAGGCATCTACCTGTGGGACAGCGATGGCCACAAGTTGCTCGACGCGATGAGCGGCCTGTGGTGCGTCAACGTGGGCTATGGCCAGCAGACCCTGGTGGACGCAGCCACGGCGCAGATGAAGGAACTGCCCTTCTACAACGCCTTCTTCCAGACCTCGACCCCGCCGGCCATCGAGCTGGCTGAGCTGCTGGCGCAAGTCGCTCCGCCAGGCTTCAACCATGTGTTCTTTGCCGGCTCCGGCTCCGAAGGCAACGACACCGTGGTGCGCATGGTGCGCCGCTACTGGGACATCCTGGGTCAGCCCGACCGCAAGGTGATCATCGGCCGCATCAACGGCTATCACGGCTCGACCATGGCTGGCGCCTCGCTGGGCGGCATGAGCTACATGCATGCCCAAGGCGGCCTGCCCATTCCCGACATCACCCACATTGACCAGCCCTACCTGTTCGAGAACGGCAAGGGCATGGACAAGGATGAGTTCGGTCTGCTGGCCGCCAGCTGGCTCGAGAAGAAGATCCTGGAGGTCGGCGCGGACAAGGTCGCTGCCTTCATCGGCGAGCCGATCCAGGGTGCCGGCGGCGTGATCGTGCCGCCCAAGACCTACTGGCCCGAGATCCAGCGCATCTGCGACAAGTACGGCATCTTGCTGGTGTCCGACGAAGTGATCTGCGGCTTTGGTCGCACCGGCAACTGGTTCGGCTGCGAGACCGTGGGCTCCAAGCCTGACCTGCTGACCTTTGCCAAGGGCGTCACCTCCGGCTACATCCCGCTGGGTGGCGTGATGGTGGGCGAGCGCATGGCCAAGGTGCTGATCGAGCAAGGCGGCGACTTCAATCATGGCTATACCTACTCGGGCCATCCGGTGGCTTGCGCAGTGGCCCTGGCCAACATCCGCCTGATCCAGAAACTCA
>CALRVU010000529.1:0-3131 GCA_943371685.1 Bordetella parapertussis
GCTCGACAGTCTGCTTGAGGATTGGGCAGTTGGCACCGGCGTTTAACCAGTCCGCCAGCGGACCAACAAAATTCTGCACATTTTGGTCCCTGTCGCTGCGCTCCGGCGCCTGCTGTGTCCAAGGTTGGTTTTCCCAAACTCCGATTCCAATGCCACGCACAAGCGTCCTCGCCATCGCCGCAACTGGTTTGGTCCTCACAGCGCTGGCCTATGGCGCTGCGGTGGTCACCATTCTTGGAAGAAGCCCGGCCTTTCCAGTCCTTGCCTACGTCACGGACGACTCATTCCCCTTCATCCCCAGGACGGTGGCCAGGTTGTACATGCAACGTCAATCGTTCGATCCGAACGCTGACGCATTTGGAATTCCGACGTTCAACTTCTTGTTGAACGCCTACCGCTCGGACGGCTCTTCCAACGATGAGCGTGTGCTTGAGTTGTCTGGCATGTTCATCTCGCACTGTGCCGACATCAATCGCGTCCACGAAGGGTTCTCCCCTCTGAGCGCAGCCGTTCTCTCGAATGCTGTTCCGATCGTGAGACAACTGGTCGAGGCTGGCGCGGATGTCAACCTGAAGATCAGTCGCCCAGGCAGCAAGGTCGACGGATTGACGCCGGAGCAACTCGTCATCTTTCTTGCCGCGGCCGGCAAGCTCGACGCACAGCCCATGCTGCAAGCTCTCCGCGCGAAACCTGAACCCTCCGCCCAGGGGTCGTCTTGCGGAAACTTGCAAGCCGCCCATGACGTCGAACGCTAAATTTCAAATGTAGTCAGGCGATCAACTTCCCCGATCGACCCTCCGTTCAACCGGACGTGCCATGAATGACAAAGCTCAGATCTTCTGCCCAAAGTGCGGTTGGCGCCCCACCGCGGAGGAGCGATGGGAATGCACGCCGCGGTGCGGAACGGTCTGGAACACCTTCTGGACACGCGGCGTTTGCCCAGGGTGCTCCGTCAAGTGGCCTCATACACAGTGCCTGGAGTGCGGGCAGTTCTCACCCCACGAGGCTTGGTATCACCATCCGCCAGAGACGGAGGCTGAAACGGACGCTCGAGCAGCCTCGCCTGAGCGCACCGCCTGACCGGGCGCAGCAGATGCCCACGGCAGGCCGACTCATTCAGCTCTTTGGCACTTGATGCGCATCATCCCGACAACCGCCCAGCAACTCTGCTGGGCCAGTCGCGCGTCGGACAGGCCTGTGCAGATTTTCCCTGAGGACTCGGTCAAGTGGACCGCGCTACCCTCGCCCGTTCATCATCGCTTTCCGCGGTCGACGGTCTCCAGCGCCTCGGCCTCAACCTCGGCGGCTCAGGCCATCCCTGCGCTGCCTTCACCGAATCCAACGCCATGCAGAACGCCCTGGTCGGTCAACGCGTCCTCATCACTCAATCAAACGAGTTCATGGGCCCAGCCCTCTGCGAGGTGTTTGCCGAGCAAGGGGCGACCGTCATCGCCAGCACGGCAGCGCTTGCTGAGCCTGGCGCCGCTGAGTGCGTGGTTCAGTCTGCTGGCGACTTCGATGTGCTCGTCGCCAACCTTGCGCACCGGGCGCCCAGCACGCCGGCCACGGAGGTGGCGGAGCTTGAGTGGCGCCAGGTGTTCGCGGCGCTGGTCGACCCCCTGCCCCGCCTGGTCGGAGCCGCTGCACCGGCGATGCTGGCCCGGCGGTCGGGCAAGATTCTGGTCATCGGCAGCGCCGCTGCGTTGCGCGGCATGAAGAGGGCGTCCACCTACAGCGCCGCACGGGGTGCGCAGCTCGCGTATGTGCAGGCGGTCGGGGTCGAGCTGGCGCCACACAACGTGCAGGTCAATGCCATCGCGCAGAACTTCGTCGACAACCCGACCTACTTTCCCGCCGAGGTTCAGGCCAACCCCCGCTTTCAGGCGCGCCTGGCCCAGGAGGTCCCGCTCGGCCGGCTGGTCAGCGCGCGCGAGGATGCGCTCTTCGCGGCCTACCTCTGCAGCAGCGCGGCCGATTGCTTTGTCGGTCAGGTGTTTCCCGTGAGCGGCGGCTGGGCTGCGCGCTAGCCATGCGGCCCCCCTACTTGAACATTGGAGCCCAATCATGAAGTCCTACGCCAACATCACCAGCCGGGTCGTGCGCATCCTCGGTCACCCCAACAGCGGTTGGTCGGCTGCCGACCTTGACGATGACAATGCGCTCGAGCTGGCGTTCCGATTTGAAATCACGGACGACGGGCACCAGGGCTTCTTGCTGGTTTACCAGTCCCTGGACGGAGGGTATGCCGCTGATTCCTGGCACGGCACCTTGGATGAGGCCCTGGCCCTTGTGGAGGCTTCCTTCGGCATCGCGCCCTCGGAATGGGCGATGCAAGACCCCTCGCTTTAGCCGTTCGGCTTGCTGACCGCGGGCGGCTCGCCCGCAGCGGGTTCAACCCAGCAGCCAGGCCCGGGCAAACTCTTCCTGATCGGCGTTGAAGTACTCGATCTGGAAAGGCACCAGACCGCTGAGGAAGAACAGCAGGGCCTGGTCGCGCCAGCGCATGTCACCGACCAGGGCCAGCCGGACCACATGCTGCTGGATGAAGCGGTCTTCGGGGATGTCATCCCAGTTGGCAAACGCCTGCAATTGGCCGAAGTCGGGCTCGATGAAGAACAGCAAATGCTGCACCCCATGCTCCATCATGTGCGCAAACATCAGGCGCTTGGTGTCGTCCACCTCGGAGCGCGTGAGCACGCCTGTGGCGTGGACGCGCACCAATTGTTTGGACTCGAAGACGACGGAAACAGGCATGGGCGGATTATGTCCGTCAGCCTGGCGTCAGAGTCCGAAATCCCCCCTGACTGACCGCGCGGCGGTGCGTTCGCGGTAGCTGGTGTCGCGCGCATGCAGCACGGCGCGGGCCTGGCTGGCCTGAGCGGGGTGGCAGGGGCGGCCATCGGCATCAAGCCAGCCCAGGTGAGCCAGCTCCAGCCGCTGGGCCAGCCCGCCTCCCTTCGGCGTGGTTTGCCACCAGGCATCCGTCCAGGGCCGCAGCGCGCTGCGCAGCGCCGCTTCGGCTTCGGTGCCATCCAGCCCAGCCGGCACCGGCCAGCGCAACACCAGGCGGCCACCCGGGGCCAGCTCAGTCAAGGCGGCCTGCAAGCCGGTGGATGAGCATGCCAAGGCCT
>CALRVU010000530.1:0-3129 GCA_943371685.1 Bordetella parapertussis
CTCGCCACGCACCCGCATCTGCTGCTCCGGCGGCACCTCGTCCAGAAAGTTCAGGATGTTGATGTTCAGGTCGTGCCAGGCAAATTGCGGATCAACGATCGCCCTGTCCTCCAGAAAGTCGATCGAGTTCACGTACATGGCGAAAGCACCGTCGTTCAGGGCCATGATCGACTTGCAGGTGGCCACCGGATGCCGCACCAGATGCACGAAACGTGCATCCGGAAAAGCCCGGTAGATGGCCTGCATGCGCTTGATCGAGATCGTGTAGGACGGGCTCTTCTCGACCGCGATCAAGGGGTGGATGTCCGCCACCAACTCTTGATAGACCTCGGCGGTGCTGCGGTTCTGCCGCGCGGCCGCCCAGTGGTTGGCCATGCGGATGGTGGCCGTCGTCTGCTCGCCACCATAGATCTCGGCCACCGCCCGCAGCAGACCTTGGCGGGTCTTGGAGAAGTTCTCGATCTCGTCGCTGGTGCGCACCCACAGGTCGATCAGACGCTCGACATTGAACAGGCACAGCTCCGGCAGACCGAAGGCCTGAGGATGCTGGCCGATCATCGCGTTCATCAGCGATGTGTACGACCTTGGCGGTGCCAGGAGAAACAGCGGAGCAGCCATCAGTGCGCAGACATCCTGTCGAACTTGGCCATGCCCGCCTGAAGACCAGCAAGCAGTCGCATGCCCAGACCCGATCGGCCCGATGCATCAACGCCGACCTGGAACATGCTCATCACCCGGACACTCCTGAACACACTGAAAAACGACCCGCCCCCGGCGACCCGACCGAGGCCTCTGAAAGCCATCATGCGCATCAGGCCCATGGTTCGCCCTGATCGGCTTGAACGCCAAGATGCGCCATGATCAGTGGCTGCGCGGCTGCAGTATGCCCGCGTTCCAGGGCTGCTTTGGTGGCCGGCGAGGCGGCATGGCAACGCAACCCCTAGAAGCAAGCCCAGGGGAAAGTGCGCTTTTTTCAAGCCCGAGCGGAGCCCGGTCGGCGTTTCAGACAGCATGGGGGTGGCGTGGCACATGCACCAAACCCATGCAATTTACACGCCCGACATGGTCGAAAGCGCCCTCCCGGGCACCTGACCCCCCCAATTTTTCAGGGTTCGAGCTGGTGTTCGATGAAATCACCGTGCAGCGGCATGGCCGCCGCCGCTTCTGAAAGCCCCTGGCGCAACCGCGAGAAATGGCGTCGCAGGGCGCCCTCATCAACCCGGTCCACCCGGGGATCCCAACGCTCGGGCCGAAGCCCCAGGCCCAGGTAGATCGACACCCAGGAAGGCTCGAGGAAGCCGTTCGGATCGCGCACCGAGACCCGGCCGCTGCGCTTGAACAGCTCGATCTGCGCGGCCAGCGTGTCCGGGATGGGCATGTCGGCGCAGTAGCGCCAGAACTCGCTGTCCGTGCGTCGGGTCAGCTTGTAGTGCAGGATGATGAAGTCGCGGATGGCCTCGAACTGGACATCGGCCAGGCGGTTGAACTCAGCCGCCAAGGCGGGCTCACAACGCCGATCCGGGAACAGATGGATCAAGCGTCCGATGTTGTCCAGGATCAGATGGATGCTGGTCGACTCCAGCGGCTCCAGAAAGCCGGCCGACAAGCCGATGGCCACCACGTTCTTGACCCAGCTCCGGCGCCGCCGGCCGGTGGTGAAGCGGATCGGGCGTGGCGTGTCCAGGGCTTTGCCGTCCAGACCGGCGAGCAGCACCTGCGCAGCGTCCTCGTGCGAGGTGAAACCGTCGCAATACACATGGCCATTGCCGGTGCGGTGCTGCAGCGGGATCCGCCAGGTCCAGCCCGCAACCTTGGCCGCCGACACGGTGTACGGCGTCAGCGGATCCACCCGCTCACAGGGAACGGCCAGCGCGCTGTTGCACGGCAGCATGGCGCTCCAGTCCTCAAAGCCAGCCTGCATTTCGCCTTCAATCAGCAGTGCCCTCAGGCCTGAGCAGTCGATGAACAGGTCACCTTCGATGCGCCGCCCATCGGCCAGGCGCAGCGCCGCCACAAAGCCGTCTTCGGCCCGCCGCTCGACTTCGACGATCGTGCCCTCGATCCGCTCCACCCCCCAGCCCTGGGCCTTCTCCCGCAGGAAGGCCGCATACAGGCCGGCATCAAAGTGGAAGGCATAGGCATAGGCATCAACCGGCGAGGCCCGCTCGGTCTGCGGCGGCACAAAACGGTTGCCTCGCGCCATCACCGCAGCCATGGCGCCATCTTCATAGGCCGGACCGGGCCCGCCCGCGCGATTCAGCCGCAACCAGTGCTGCCAGGGGGCCAGCCCTTCGATGGGCGGCCCGAAATCGCCGAAGCCGTGAAAAAAGCGGTGGCCGATCGTGCCCCAGTCCTTGAACTCGATGCCCAGCTTGAAGCTGGCCCGGGTGCGGCGCAAGAACTCCACCGGATCCAGGCCCAGCGACTGGTTGTACTGAACAATGGTGGGCAGGGTCGCCTCACCCACGCCGATGGTGCCGATGTCCGCCGACTCCACCAGCACCACCTCGCAATCCTGGGGGTCACCGGGCCGGCGCAGCAGGCGGGCCAGCGGGGCGGCACTCATCCATCCCGCGGTGCCCCCGCCCACGATCACCACCCGGCGGATGCGTTCATCATTCATGGTCAGTGCCTGCTGGGAGAGAGGATCGGCAGGGCCTGCTCAGCGCCGGGGTGTCAGGCGCAACATCAGCACATCCTGGCCCGGCACCTCGGCCGACAGCGGGCTGCCGGTGTGGCCCGACGCCCGGCCAGTCCACAGATCACGCAGATCGTAGCGCAGGCTGGCCAGCGCCGCATCCCGGCCGGAGACCGGGTCGTTCACCTTCAGCTTCGCCCAGTCCAGCGCGAGCCGGCGCGGCTGGGTGCTGCGGTTCAGGGCCATCACCGCCCAGTCGCCGCCCGCCAGCGGCCGGAACCAGACCTCCAGCCCATCGACGGCCGATTGGCGCCAGCCCGGCACGCCGAGCGCATCCTGGTTGACGGCGATGACATCGCGGCGACTCAGCACGGCCAGGGTCTCCTTGTTCATCTGGCGCAGGTCATTGCCGGCGATCAGCGGCGAGGCCAGCATGGCCCAGATCGAGAAGTGCGCCCGCTCCTGGTTCACGGGCATGCCATTGCCCACCT
>CALRVU010000531.1:0-3128 GCA_943371685.1 Bordetella parapertussis
GTGGGTGGCCGTATCGACCGATCGACCCGATCTGCTGGTCATCGACGGCTTTGACAGCGACGGCCAGCCGGCCGAGCTGTGCTCGCAAACCTTCTACGACGATTGCCATGCCCTGCTGGCCGTCGACGGCTTGCTGGTCGTCAACCTGCACAGCGGTCACCGCCTGTTCGATCGCTACCTGGGCCGCATCCAGCGCAGCTTTGCCAACGCCGAGCTGGTGGTCGACGACGAGGACGGCAGCAACAGCATCGTCTTCGCCTTCAAGCCCGACACCTGGGCGCAGGCCCACCGCCACCCGCCGCAGCGCCCCCGCGGCCTGGCGCGCAAGGCAGCCGACAGCCTGAAGCCCGCGCTGGACCGGGTGATGACGCGATGGGCGGAGGTCAGCGCATGACGCTGCAGATCCGCCCCGCCACCTTGGCAGACGCCGCCCGCCTCAGCGCAATCGTGCTGGCGCACCAGGCCGTCCTGACGCTGGACCCGAGCGGCGCCGGCGCGGAAGCCTTTCTTGAACGCGTGTCGCCAGCGGCCATAGCAGCCAACCTGGCCTCAGACCGCTACCTCCATGTCGTGGCTGAGGAAGCCGGCGAGGTCATCGGCTTTGCTGCGCTGCGCGACACCCAGCACCTGTTCCACCTGTTCGTGGCACCCGGCCATCAGGGCCAGGGTGTGGGCCGCCGGCTTTGGCAACAGCTGCAGGGCCAGGCGCAAGCCCAGGGCCACCATGGCGCCTTCACGGTCAATGCCAGTCCGGGCAGCGTGGCGGTGTATCTGCGATTAGGCTTCGTTACCACGGGATCACGGCAAGAGATGCACGGCATCGCCTACATCCCGATGCGGCTGGAGCCGCTCGGCAATGGCCCTGGTTGACGCCCTGCACTGCTGTTCATCACCATGGAACATCGCCATTGAATCGCGCCGCTCCGGCCCCACATCCCACGCTGGCAGGCACTCGCCTGCGCCTCAGAAAGTTCGCATGAAGCACATGATGACGGCCGCCCTGGCGGTGTTGTTCAGTCTGGGGGCCTTGACCGCCCAGGTCGAGGCCAAGCCCCTGGGCGGTGGTCGCACCTCCGGCATGAAGCGGCAAGCCCCGCCACCGCAGCCGGCCCAGGCCACCCCTGCCACACCCGCAGCCACGCCGGGCAAGACGGCGGCGGCCACAGCCCCCGCTGCCGCGCCCGCGCCGGTGGCCCCGCCCAAGCGCTCGTGGATGGGCCCGATCGCGGGCCTGGCCGCAGGCCTGGGCATTGCCGCCCTGCTGAGCCACTTCGGCATGGGCGAGGGCATGTCCAGCTTCTTCACCATGCTGCTGCTCGCCGGCATCGCCTTCTTTGCCGTGCGCTTCCTGTTGCAGCGCTTCCGGCCCGCAGCGCGCAGCGCGGGTGGCATGGCACCGCAGGGCATGGCCTTTGCCGGCGCAGGTGCAAGCGCCGCTGGTCATGGCAGCTCAGGCAGCAGCTTTGAGCGCCACATGCCGGCGCCTGAAGCGGCGCCTGCCAGCCCGCCAGCCGCGGCATTCAGCGGCACGGGCGCCAGCATGGCGGCCAACGCACCCGGCCTGCCCGCCGACATCGACACCTCGGCCCTGACGCGCGCTGCCAAGCTGATCTTCATCCGCATGCAGGCGGCCAATGACGCCGCCAACCTGGACGATCTGCGCCAGTTCTCGACGCCGGAGATGTTTGCCAACTTCCGACTCGACCTGCAAGACCGTCAGGGCGCGGCCCAGCAGACCGATGTGGTGCAGCTCGACGCCGAATTGGCGGAAGCCGCCCAGGAAGACGGCCAGCAGATTGTCAGCGTGCGCTTCCATGGCCTGATGCGCGAAGAAGCCTCGGCGCCCGCGCTGCCGTTTGACGAGATCTGGCATCTGGTCAAGCCGCTGGATGGCAGCCGCGAGTGGGCCATCGCAGGCATCGCCCAGCGGCAGTAAGGCCGCGAAAGCGGTCCGGCGGGCCATGCGCATCCACATCACCGGCGCTTCGGGTTCAGGCACCTCCACCTTGGGCCGGGCGCTGGCCGATGCACTGGGTTGCGCCTTTCTCGACGGCGATGACTACTACTGGATAGAGGCCCGGCCGCCGTTCGAGCACAAGCGAGCGCCGGCGCTGCGCGCGGCGCAGCTGCGAGGCGATCTGAGCCGCCATGCCCGCTCGGTGCTGGCTGGCTCGATCGTGGATTGGGATGCCGAGATCGAAGACGCCTTCGACCTGATCGTGTTCTTGCGGCTGGACACGGCCCTGCGCGTGGCACGGCTGCGGGCTCGAGAGATCGAGCGCTTTGGCGTCGCCGACGAGGCCTTTCTGGCCTGGGCGGCTGACTATGACGGAACGCCGGCGGAGGGCCGGAGCCTGGCCAAGCATCGGGCCTGGCTGGCCCAGCGGCGCTGCCCGGTGCTCGAGCTGCAGGGCGACTTGTCGGTGGCCGAGCGCGTGGCTGCCGTGCGCGCCCAGCTCTGAATCAGCTCACCAGGCCCGCAGCTTGACCCGCAGGCGGGCGATGGACTGGCTGTGCAGCTGGCAGACGCGTGACTCGGTCACGCCCAGCACGGCCGCGATCTCCTTCAGATTCATGTCGTGCTCGTAGTACATGCTCATCACGTACTGCTCGCGCTCGGGCAGGTTCTTGATCGCATCGACCAGGGCCTGGCGCATGCGGTGGTCCTGCAGCAGGGCCAGCGGATTGGCGTCCTCGTCCACCACATGGCGGTCCAAGTAGTCGTCGCTGCCCTCGTCGCCAGACATGTCCTCCAAGTGCACCAGCTGGGTGCCACGCACCTTGGTCAGCGTGTCCTGATAGGCATCCAGGCTGACGCCCATCTCCTCGGCGATCTCGCTCTCTTGCGGGGGCCGGCCCAGGCGCTGCTCCAGGCGGTGCACGGCCGCCTCGATCTCGCGTTGCTGTCGGCGGTTGCCGCGGCTCATCCAGTCGCTGCCGCGCAGCTCGTCGAGCATGGCGCCGCGGATGCGCTGGGTGGCAAAGGTCTCGAACTGCACGCCCTGGCCGATGTCGAAACGGCCCAGAGCATCGTTCAGGCCGATCATGCCCACCTGGATCAGGTCATCGATCTCCACATTGGCAGGCAGCTTGGCAATCATCTGGTGGGCCAGGCGGCGCACCAGGGG
>CALRVU010000532.1:0-3123 GCA_943371685.1 Bordetella parapertussis
CTGTCGCAGCGCCCGGCGATGGCGCGTTGGGCTGATGCCTGGGCGGGTCCTTTCTTGTGGGCTGTGCTGCTGCTGGCGGCCGGCGGTGCGGCAGCCTGGTCAATGATCGATCCGTCACGCGCTGTCTGGGTGGCGGTTTCCGTGCTGATCGTGACTTGCCCCTGCGCGCTGTCGCTGGCCACGCCGTCGGCGTTGGTGGCCGCTGCAGGCACCTTGGCGCGCAACGGCGTGATGTTGCAGCGGCTGGATGCCCTGGAGGCGCTGGCTGGCATGACGCGTCTCTGCACCGACAAGACGGGGACGCTCACCGAGGATCAGCCTCGATGGAATCACACCGAAGTGCTGGTGCAAGGCCAAGACGTGCCTGCGTTGCAGGCTCAGGCCGCTGCGCTGGCTCGCTGGTCTTCACACCCCTTGTCGCGATCGTTGTCGGCGTTGACGGATGAGCCGCTCGCCGCGGGGGCGTTCTGGCAGCAGATCGAGGAACAGCCCGGTGCCGGCTTGCAGGCCACCGATCCGGGCGGGCGGGTCTGGCGACTTGGCTCTCTGCATTGGGTGCGTCGAGTAGAAGCTGCGCGATCGACCATCGATGAGCCTTCTGGCGCCGCTGCGCAGGGCGCCTTGCAGGTGTTCTTTGGACCGCAGTCTGGTGACTGTGGTGAGGCTTGGCTGCGCTTTGATTTTGATGAACGCCTGCGGCCAGGCGCGGTGGCTGCCCTTCGCGACTTGCAGGCGGACGGCGTGGAAGTCAGCTTGCTTTCGGGTGACGCGCCGGCGCGTGTGCAGCGGCTGGCGGGCGAGTTGGGCCTGACGGAGTTGCGTGGAGGCGCCTCTCCGCGCGACAAGCTTGACTACCTTGCCGCAGCGCAGGCGCAGGGGCAGGTGGTCGGCATGCTGGGAGACGGGGTCAACGATGCACCCGTGCTGGCGCGTGCCAATGTCTCGTTCGCGATGGGGCAGGGCGCGTTGGTGTCGCGTCTGCATGCGGATGCGGTGATCGTGTCAGACCGGCTGGAGGCCCTGGTGCTGGCGCGCAGGCTGGCCAAGAGAACCATGGCGATCATTCGGCAGAATTTGTTGTGGGCGGCTGTCTACAACGCGGCTTGCATTCCACTGGCCCTGCTCGGGATGTTGCCGCCTTGGGCAGCCGGACTCGGCATGGCCAGCAGTTCCTTGCTGGTGGTGGCCAACTCATGGCGCCTGTCGCGGACAGGGAGCCGTTGAACGGACTCGGATGGACATCCTTTATCTGCTCATCCCCATGTCGGCAGTGCTCGTGCTGCTGATCATCGGCATCTTTGGCTGGGCGTTGCAAAAAGGCCAATTTGACGACCTGGAACGCGAGGGGGAGCGCATCTTGCAGCCAGACCCCGGCTCAGTTGATGTCGATCAAGCGGAGCTGCAGAGCTCTCCAAAACAATCCGCAACAAGTTAGAAGTCTCGAAGAAAAAGGAGGCCTTCAATGGCAAGCAGTTCTGCGCCGGCAACACCGGCATACAGCGATACCGTCGTCAGATGGTTTTCAGTCGCTGCCGTGATCTACGGCATCGTGGGCATGTTGGTGGGGGTGATCATCGCCGCTCAGCTGGCATGGCCCGAGCTGAACATGGGCATCGAATACATCACCTACGGTCGCTTGCGACCGCTGCACACCAATGCGGTGATCTTTGCCTTTGGTGGCTGTGTGCTGTTTGCGACCAGCTATCACGTGGTGCAGCGCACTTGCCAGACCCGGCTCTTCTTGCCCAAGCTGGCCATGTTCACCTTCCTGGGGTGGAACCTGGTCATCGTCCTGGCCGTCATCACCCTGCCGCTGGGTTTGACCAGTGGCAAGGAGTACGCCGAGCTGGAATGGCCCATCGACATCCTGATCGCGGTGGTCTGGGTGGCCTATGCCGTGGTGTTCTTCGGTACCGTGGGCATGCGCAAGGTGCGCCACATCTATGTGGCGAACTGGTTCTTCGGGGCCTTCATCATTGCCGTGGCCTTGCTGCACATCGTCAACAGCGCGGCATTGCCGGTGAGCTTCACCAAGAGCTATTCAGCTTATGCAGGCGTGCAGGATGCCATGGTGCAGTGGTGGTATGGCCACAACGCCGTCGGCTTCTTCCTCACGGCCGGCTTCCTCGGGATCATGTACTACTACATCCCCAAGCAGGCTGAGCGTCCGGTGTATTCGTATCGCCTGTCGATCGTGCACTTCTGGGCCCTGATCTTCACCTACATGTGGGCGGGTCCCCACCACCTGCACTACACCGCGCTGCCAGACTGGGCCCAGTCAATCGGCATGGTGTTCTCGCTGGTTCTGCTGGCACCGAGCTGGGGCGGCATGATCAACGGCATCATGACCCTGTCGGGCGCCTGGCACAAACTGCGCGACGACCCGATCCTGAAGTTCCTGATCGTGTCCCTGTCCTTCTACGGCATGTCGACCTTCGAAGGTCCGATGATGTCCATCAAGACGGTGAATGCCCTGTCGCACTACACCGACTGGACCGTGGGCCACGTGCACTCCGGCGCTTTGGGTTGGGTGGGTCTGGTGTCGATCGGTGCGCTTTATCACCTGATCCCGCGCATGTTCGGCCGCAAGAGCATGTACAGCGTGCGAGCCATCGAGCTGCATTTCTGGACCGCCACCATCGGCATCGTGCTCTACATCGCCGCGATGTGGATCGCCGGTGTGATGCAGGGCCTGATGTGGCGTGCGGTCAACCCGGACGGCACGCTGGTCTACAGCTTCGTCGAGAGCGTCAAGGCGACCTATCCCTTCTACGTGATCCGCGTTCTGGGTGGTGTGTTGTACCTGGGCGGCATGTTGATCATGGGCTGGAACGTCTTCATGACGATCCGCAATGGTCGGGTGGTCCAAGTGGCGATCCCGGCACCGACGGCGGCCCACGCCTGACCGGCCCAGACTAGGAGATTGAAGATGGCAAACCACAAACCTGCCGGTCACGAGAAGATCGAGACCAGCAACTTCCTGATGATCGTGCTGATTCTCATCACGATCAGCGTCGGCGGCCTGGTCGAGATCGTGCCGCTGTTCTTCCAGCGCTCGACGACCCAGCCCATCGAGGGCCTCAAGCCCTACAGCGCGCTTCAACTGGCTGGCCGTGATGTCTA
>CALRVU010000533.1:0-3120 GCA_943371685.1 Bordetella parapertussis
GGACGGATTCACGCTGAATGCCGACGGCAGCTACCGCTTCGACCCGTCGCACACGGCCTACCAGCACTTGGCAGCCGGCCAGGCGCAGAACCTGCTGATCCCGGTCACCGTCACCGACAGCGCCGGCGCGACGCATACCCAGAACCTCAGCATCACGCTCACAGGCAGCAACGACGCCCCCCGCATCACCGGCGCCGACACGGGCCGTGTCGTCGAGGACCAGACCCTGTCGGTCAGCGGCCAGCTGGCGATCAGCGACGCGGACGACGGCCAGGCGCACTTCGTCGCCCAAGCGGCCACGGCCGGCAGCTACGGCAGCCTGACGCTGGCCGAGGACGGACACTGGCAGTACCAGCTGGACAACGGCAAGGCCGAGGTCCAGGCGCTCAAGAGCACCGACACCGCTACCGACAGCTTCACGGTGCAAAGCGCCGACGGCAGCAGCCACCGCATCACGGTGACCATCCAGGGCCAGCGCGACAGTGTCGTCATCGGCGGCGTGGATGTGGGCGTGGTCAAGGAAGACGTGTCGGCGGTCACCGGCGGGCATCTGGTGGCCACCGGCGAGAGCGCGGAGTTCGTGCCGCTGCAGCAGCGCACCACGCTCGGCGATTTCTCGATGGATGCCGCCGGGGCCTGGACCTACACGCTGGACAACAGCCGCGCTGCCACCGAGGCGCTGAAGAACGGCGAGACGGCCACCGACACCGTCAGCATCACCCACACCGACGGCACGACCCACACGGTCACCATCACGATCATGGGCAGCAATGATGGGCCCGTGCTGCAGGCCCAAGCCCAGTCGGTGACCGAGGACGGCGCGCTGCTGAACGGACGCATGGTCGCCGCCGATGTCGATGCCGGCGACACGCAGGCCTTCAGCATCTCGAAGGCGGTGGAGGGCTTCACGCTGAATGCCGACGGCAGCTACAGCTTCGATCCGTCGAACGCCGCCTACCAGCACCTGGCGGCCGGCCAGACACAGGATGTCGTCATCCCGGTGACGGTGACGGACATCGCCGGCGCCACGCACACCCAGAACCTCACCATCGCCATTGCCGGCAGCAACGACGGGGCGCAGATCACCGGCGTGGACACCAGCCGCGTCATCGAGGACCAGAACGTCAATGCCGGCCAGTTGCAGGCCAGTGGCCAGCTGACCCTGAGCGATGCCGATGCAGGCCAGCACCAGTTCACCGCCCAGAGCCAGGTGGCCGGCCACTACGGCAGCTTCAGCATCGATGCGAGTGGCACCTGGACCTACACCGCCGACAACAGCCAGGATGCGGTCCAGCAGCTGGGCCGCAACGACAGCCTGGTCGAACGCTTCAACGTGACCAGCGCCGACGGCACCCAGCACACGGTGCTCGTGACGCTGCAGGGCAGCAACGACGCGCCGGTGATCCAGGCCCAGACCCGCTCGGTCACCGAAGACGGCGCCATGCTGACCGGCCAGATGCACGCCAGCGACACTGACATTCACGACCGCCTGCAGTTCAGCACCACCGCCCAGATCGCCGGCTTCACCTTGGCCGCCGACGGCAGCTACAGCTTCGACCCGAAGGCTTCGGCCTACCAGAACCTGGGCAGCGGGGTGGCCGAAACCCTGCACATTCCCGTCACCGTGCGCGACCCGGGGGGCGAGGAGCACACCCGCGACCTGCTGATCACCGTCACCGGCACCAATGACGGCGCCATCATCCAAGGCAAGGACCACGGCGACGTGGTCGAGGATCTGAACCCGGTGGGCGGCCAGCTGCGTGCCCAAGGTCATCTCGGCGTCACCGACGCCGATGCGTCCCAGTCCGCCTTCGTCGTGCAGACCGGCGTGATGGGGCACTTCGGCCGCTTCAGCATCGACGCGGCCGGTACCTGGACCTACGAGGTCGACAACAGCAGCGACCGCGTGCAAGCGCTGCGCGAAGGCGCGCAAGCAGTGGAGCACTTCGTGGTCCGCAGCCTGGACGGCACCTCGCACGCCGTGCGCGTCATCGTGCACGGCAGCAACGATGCTCCGGTGGTCACGTCCACCGCCCAAACGGCCATCGAAGATGGCGCGCTGCTGCACGGCCAGTTGCGCGTGAGCGACCGCGACCGCGGCGACCAGGCGCACTTCCAGCTCGACCACCCCGTGGCCGGATTCACGCTGGACAGCGACGGCACCTACCGCTTCGACCCCGCCGACCCGGCCCACCAGGACCTGCGAGCAGGCCAGGTGATGCGCCTGGACATCCCCGTCACCGTGACCGACGAGTCCGGCGCGGTGGTGCACCAGACCGTCACCATCAACCTGACTGGTCGCAATGATGCGGCCGTGATCTCGGGGGCGGACCAGGCCACCGTCACCGAAGACAGCGGCCTGCAGAACGGGCTGCTGCAGGCCGGCGGACAGCTGCAGGTCAGCGACATCGACGACGGCGAGGCCCACTTTGCGGTGCAGGCCGGCGTGGCCGGCAGCAACGGTCTGGGGCACTTCAGCATCCAGGCGGGCGGGCATTGGATCTACACCGCCGACAACACGCTGGCGGCTGTCCAGCAGCTGAAGGCCGGTGAATCGCTGACCGACACGCTGACTGTGAGCAGTGCCGATGGCACCACGCACACCGTCACCATCACCATCCAGGGTGCGAACGATGCCCCTGTGTTGCAAGCCCAGAGCCAGGCCGTGGTCGAGGACGGCACACTGCTGCAAGGGAGTCTGGTCGCCGCAGATGTGGACGCGGGCGACACGAAACGCTTCAGCGTCGCGCAGGCGATCGACGGCTTTGCGCTGAATGCCGACGGCAGCTACCGCTTTGACCCCAGCCACGCCAGCTACCAGCACCTGGCCACCGGACAGACGCAGGACATCGTCATCCCCGTCACCGTGACCGACAGCGCGGGCCTGACCAGCACCCAGAACCTCACCATCACCCTCACCGGCAGCAATGATGGCCCGCTGGTGACCCACGGCACGACGGCTACGGCAGCGGACCTGGGCGCGATCCATGAAGACGCGCCGCGCGTGTTCACCGAGGCCGAGTTGCTGCAGGCGGTGGGCGCCAGCGATGCGGACGATGGCAGCAACCTGCACATCGTGGCCGGTTCGCTGACCAGCGCGCACGGCAGCTTCACCGGCGA
>CALRVU010000534.1:0-3112 GCA_943371685.1 Bordetella parapertussis
CGACCACCAGCGGGGCCAGCACCAGCGCCGCCCAGTAGTTGATGCCCAGCCAGTTCAGGCCCAGCCAGGCCAGAAAGGCGCCGATCATGTACTGCGCCCCATGGGCGAAGTTGATGATGTTGAGCAGGCCGAAGATGATCGCCAGGCCGAGGCTGAGCACGGCATAGAACGAGCCGTTGATCAGGCCCAGCAGCAGTTGCCCGAACAAGGCCTGCGAGGGAATGCCGAATATTTCCATGGCGATCTTCTTTCGTCAGCGGCTTACTTCTTGGTGATCAGGGCGCACTTCGAGGCCGACAGCGGCTGGAAGGCCTCTGCCGCCGGGATGGTGGCCCGCACGTTGTAGTAGTCCCACGGCGTGGTCGACTCACCCGGCTTCTTGACCTGCAGCAGGTACATGTCGTGGACCATGCGGCCGTCGTCACGGATCGTGCCGTTCTTGGCGAAGAAGTCGTTGATCGGCGTCTTCTTCATCTGCGCCATGACCTTGGCCGTGTCGTCATTGCCCAGGGCCTTGACGGCCTTCAGGTAGTGCATGACCGAGCTGTACTGGCCGGCCTGGACCATGGTCGGCATCTTCTTCATCTGGGCAAAGTAGCGCTTGGACCAGTCACGGGTCTCGGCATTGAGGTCCCAGTAGAAGCCTTCGGTCAGGTACATGCTCTGGGTGGTCTTGAGGCCCAGCGAGTGGATGTCGGTGATGAACATCAGCAAACCAGCCAGCGACTGCTTGGGCGTGATGCCGAACTCGGCCGCCTGCTTGATCGAATTGATGGTGTCGCCGCCGGCATTGGCCAGACCGATGATCTGGGCGCCCGAGCTCTGCGCCTTCAGCAGGAAGGACGAGAAGTCAGAGCCCGGGAAGGGATGGCGCACCGAGCCCAGCACCTCGCCGCCATTGGCCTTGACCACGTCAGTGGCGTCCTTCTCCAGTGAATGGCCGAAGGCATAGTCCGCCGTCAGGAAGAACCATTTCTTGCCGCCGCCCTTGGTCACGGCCTTGGCCGTGCCATTGGCCACGGCGTAGGTGTCGTAGGTCCAGTGCACGGTGACGTCGTTGCAGTCTTCATTGGTGACCCGGGTCGAGGCCGCGCCCGAGACCAGGGCGATCTTGTTCTTTTCCTTGGCGATCTTCTGCACCGCCAGGGCCACCGAGGTGGTCACCAGCTCCGAGGCCACGTCGACCTTGTCGCGCTCGAACCATTCGCGGGCCTTGTTGGCCGCGATGTCACCCTTGTTCTGGTGGTCGGCAGAGACCATTTCGACCTTGAAGGCCGGCTTCTCCTT
Source organism: Bordetella parapertussis (assembly GCA_943371685.1). GTDB lineage: Bacteria > Pseudomonadota > Gammaproteobacteria > Burkholderiales > Burkholderiaceae_C > Ideonella > Ideonella parapertussis_A. Next base: position 1,288 of record CALRVU010000534.1, read on the forward strand.
GGCCAGAAAGTCGTCGATGGCCATCTGCGTGGCCACCACGGCGCCCTTGCCGGCCACATCGGAATAGACGCCGGAGAGGTCGGTCAGCACGCCGATCTTCACCACACCGTCGCTCACCTGAGCGTGGGCGGCGCCGGCCGCAGCCAGGCCCAGGGCAATGCAAGAGGTCAGGGTCTTGAGTTTCATCACGGTCTCCTTTTGGGGGTTTTGTCCGGTCAGTCCGGTGGTTCTTCAACGAAAACGGCGTCAGGGCTCCGCAGGCGGCCTGGCCTCAGACACCCAGCAATTCGTGCAGCATCGGCGTCTTCTCGGCCAGCTCGGCCTTCTCGACGGTGGCCACGATGCGGCCGTGCTCGAGCACATAGTGGCGGTCGGCCAGCGGCGCGGCAAAGCGGAAGTTCTGCTCGACCAGCACGATGGTGTAGCCGCGGCTCTTGAGCAGGCGGATCACCTCGCCGAGCTTCTTCACGATCACGGGTGCCAGGCCCTCGGTGATCTCGTCGAGCAGCAGCAGCTTGGCGCCGGTGCGCAGGATGCGGGCCATGGCCAGCATCTGCTGCTCGCCGCCGGACAACCGGGTGCCCGGGCTGTTGCGCCGCTCCTGCAGATTGGGAAACAGGCTGTAGATTTCTTCGAGGGTCATGCCGCCGCTGGCCAGCACCGGCGGCAGCAGCAGGTTCTCCTCGGTGCTCAGGCCGGCAAAAATGCCTCGCTCCTCGGGGCAATAGCCCATGCCCAGACGGGCAATGCGGTGTGGCGGCAGGGCCGTCACCTCGGTGCCGTTGAACATGATCGAGCCGGTGCGCCGGCCGACCAGACCGAGAATGGCCTTGATGGTGGTCGAGCGGCCTGCCCCGTTGCGGCCCAGCAAGGTGATCAGCTCGCCCCGGTTCACCTGCAGGTCGATGCCGTGCAGGATGTGCGACTCGCCGTAGAAGGCATGCAGGTCGGTGATGCGCAGCATCTCGCTGCTGGGGGTGTAGGCACTGGCATGGCCATGCGTCGGGCGGTCCAGGGTGGGCGTGTCACTCATGCTTCGACTCCGACATAGGCTTCCAGAACGCGCGGATCCTGGGACACGGTGGCGTAATTGCCCTCGGCCAGCACCGAGCCGCGCTGCAGCACGGTGATGGTGTCGGACAGGGTCTCGACCACCGACAGGTTGTGCTCGACCATCAGGATGGTGCGGTTGGCCGAGACCTTGCGGATCAGCGCCACCACCCGGTCCACGTCTTCATGGCCCATGCCCTGGGTCGGCTCGTCCAGCAGCATCAGCGCCGGATCCAGCGCCAGCGTGGTGGCGATCTCGAGTGCGCGCTTGCGGCCATAGGGCAGTTCCACCGTCATGGTGCTGGCAAAGCTGGCCAGATCGACCTGCTCCAGCAGGTCCATCGCCCGCTCGTTCAGGCTGTTCAGGCAGGCCTCGCTCTTCCAGAAGGCAAAGCCGTCGCTGCGCTGGCGCTGCAAGGCTACCCGCACGTTCTCCAGCACCGACAAGTGCGGGAAGGTGGCCGAGATCTGGAACGAGCGGATCATGCCGCGCCGCGCCACCTGCACCGCGCTCTCGCGGGTGATGTCCTGGCCATTGAAGGTGATGCTGCCCGCGCTGGGCTGCAGAAACTTGGTCAGCAGGTTGAACACCGTCGTCTTGCCAGCGCCATTGGGGCCGATCAGCGCATGGATGCTGCCGCGCCGGACCTGCAGGTTGACGTCGGCGACCGCGAGAAAGCCGAGGAACTCCTTGGACAGTCCGCGGGTTTCCAGAATGATGTCGTTGGCCATGGTGGGTTACTCGCTCAATCGATGGCGCTGACCGAACCGGCCT
>CALRVU010000535.1:0-3097 GCA_943371685.1 Bordetella parapertussis
GGCGTCTCTGCCTTCCCCCCCACAGGAGTACCCGACCCATGCGTTCCTTGTTCCTGCGTTGCGCCGCCTTGAGCGCCCTTTCCGCCGCCAGCCTGGGCGCCCAAGCGGCGCTCTGGAGTGACACCTCCATCGGCTATCGCTACGGCACCTCGTTTGCCGAGCCCTTCAACACGCAAGACATCAAGAAGCACATCGTCAACTTGAACCACGCGAGTGGCTACAAGTACGGCAGCAACTTCTTCAATGCTGACTTGCTGCTGTCCGACAACAAGGACCCGGCCGGCGCGGGCTCCACCAATGGCGCGCAAGAGGTCTACATCGTCTACCGCCACACGCTCGATCTGGAAAAGCTCACCGGCAACAAGTTCAAGTACGGTTTTGTGCGTGGCGTGGGCCTGACCGGCGGCTTTGATGCCAATGCCAAGACCGACGCTGGCTACAACTCCAAGAAGCGGATGATCGTCGCCGGCCCGACCCTGATGATCGACGTGCCGGGCTTCCTGAACGTCAGCCTGCTGGGCTTGTGGGAGAGCAATGCCCCCTACAACACCTTCAGCAAGACCAGCACGCCGCGCTACTCCTACGATCCGCACCTGATGCTGACGGGCGCCTGGAGCATTCCCTTCACCCTGGGCCTGCCGGCGGCATTTGAAGGCTTTGCTAATGTCATCGCGGCCAAGGGCAAGAACGAGTTCGGCGGCCAGACTGCCCCCGAGACCAACATCGACATGCAGCTCATGTTCGACGTGAGCAGTGTGACCGGAGCGCCGGCCAAGACCTTCAAGCTGGGTCTGGAGTACCAGTACTGGAACAACAAGTTCGGCAACAGCCACAACGGCGCGGCTGGCAGCGGTGCCCAGGCCAACACGCCGATGATCCGGGCTGAGTACCACTTCTGAGCCGGCGGGAGCCGGATCGGCTCCCGCAGTGGCTCAGTGCCCGCCGGCCAGCAAGGCGGCATTGCCGCCGGCGGCGGCCGTGTTGATGGTCACGGTCTGCTCGGCGCAGAAGCGGTAGAGGTAGTGCGGGCCACCCGCCTTGGGTCCGGTGCCTGACAAGCCCTCGCCGCCAAACGGCTGCACGCCGACCACGGCGCCGATCATGTTGCGGTTGACATAGACATTGCCGACCCGGGCCGCGCGCGCCAGGCGCTCGGCCCGGCTGTCGATGCGTGTCTGGATGCCGAAGGTCAGGCCATAGCCCAGGGCGTTGATCTGCGCCACCACGGCGTCGATGTCCTTCGCGGCGCTGGCGCCGCTCTGGCCGGCGCCCCAGCGCACCACATGCAGCACGGGGCCGAAGATCTCCTGCTTCAGGTCGGCGATGGCTTTCAGCTCGAATGCAGCCGGTGCGATCAGGCGCGGGAAGGGGCTGCTGACGGGTGTTTCGCCCAGCAGTGTGGCCTCGGCTTTCAGGCGCTGCACATGGCCCAGGATGCCGGCGTAGGCTTCCTCGTCAATGACCGGGCCGACGTCGATGGCGAGCTCGGACGGGTCGCCCACCTGCAGTTCGGCCATGGCGCCGCGGATCATCTCGATCACGCCGTCGGCGATGGCCTCATGCACGCAGAGCAGACGCAGCGCCGAGCAGCGCTGGCCGGCGCTGCGGAACGCGCTTTGCACCACCGCATCCACCACCTGCTCGGGCAGGGCCGATGAATCGACCACCATGGCGTTGAGTCCGCCGGTCTCGGCAATCAGCGGCACGATGGCGCCGTCCTTGGCGGCCAGGGTGCGGTTGATGATGCGCGCCACCTGGGTGGAGCCGGTGAAGCAGACGCCGGCCGTGCGCGGATCGGCCACCAGGGCTGCGCCCACGGTCTCGCCCGGGCCGTGCAGCAGTTGCAGGGCGTCGGCCGGCACACCGGCCTCGTGCATCAGGGCGACCATGGCCGCAGCGATTGCGGGCGTCTGCTCGGCCGGCTTGGCGGCCACGGCATTGCCGGCCACCAGCGCGGCAGCCACCTGGCCGGCAAAGATCGCCAGCGGGAAGTTCCAGGGGCTGATGCAGACGAACACGCCACGGCCGTGCAGGCGCAGGGTGTTGCTCTCACCGGTGGGGCCGGGCAGGGTCTGCTCGGCCAGGCGCAGCTCGGCCTGATCGGCGTAGTAGCGGCAGAAGTCCACCGCCTCGCGCACCTCGGCCACGCAGTCGCCCAGGGTCTTGTGGGCCTCTTTCACCAGCAGGCCGCAGTAGAAAGGCAGGCGGGCGTCGAGCAGGTCGCCAGCGCGGCGGATGATGGCGGCGCGCTCGGCCACCGGGCGGGCGCTCCAGGCCTCGAAGCCTTGTTGCAGACCGGCCATGGCGGCATTGATCGCGGCGGGATCGGCCAGGGCCACGGCGGGCACGGTGGTGCTGGCAATGGCGGCGCTCAAGGGGCTGCGCTGGGCCAGGCAGGTGATGTCGGCGCCGGTGGAGTTGCGGCGCTGGGTGCCGAACAGGTCGACCGGCAGGGGCAGGCCCTCGGCCGGGCCGGCGGCCGCGTCGCCCGGGTGTGCCAGGGTCAGCGGTGAGGCCAGCAGCTCGGCCGGCGCCACTTCGGCATCGGCCAATTGGTGCACGAACGAGGAATTGGCACCGTTTTCCAGCAGTCGGCGCACCAGGTAGGCGAGCAGGTCGCGGTGCTCGCCCACCGGGGCGTAGATCCGGCAGGCGGTCTGACCGTCCTTCATCACTTCGCGGAACACGCCGTCGCCCATGCCGTGCAGGCGCTGCAGCTCATAGTCGACTCCGGGCTGGGCGCCGGCTTGCGCGGCCATCTGCATCAGCGCCGCAATGGTGCCGGCGTTGTGGCCGGCGAACTGCGAAAAGATCACGTCGCGGTGGCCCAGCAGGGCGCTGGCGCAGGCCAGGTAAGACACATCGGTGTGGGCCTTGCGGGTGTAGACCGGGTAGGCCGGCAGACCCTGCTCCTGGGCGCGCTTGACCTCGCCGTCCCAGTAGGCGCCCTTGACCAGGCGGACCATGAAGCGCAGGTTCAGGCGGCGCGCAATGGCCGCGACCTCGTCGACCACGGCCAGGGCGCGGGTCTGGTACGACTGCACTGCCAGGCCGAAACCGCGCCAAGTGGGGAAGTCGCGGGCGATGCGCTCGGCCA
>CALRVU010000536.1:0-3094 GCA_943371685.1 Bordetella parapertussis
TGGCCGCGCAGCAAGGTGGCACGGGTCAGCAGCGTGATCAGGTGTTGCGAGGCAAAGCGCCACTCACCATGCTTGCGGGCCCAGGCCTGGTCGGCCAGCGCCAGTGCGCGGCTGACGGTGGCCTCGGCCTCGGCCTCACGGTTCTGCCCGGCCAAAGTCGGATTGCCCTGGATCTGCGCCAGCCGGCCCAGTGCCGACGACACCAGCACCAGCAGATCCGGGTCATCGGGGGCGTTCTTCAGCGTCAGGTCCAGCGAGGCCACGGTCTGCTTGAGCATGGTCTCCTGCGTTGCCGCGCCGCCAGGCAACTGGCTGATCGCATCACCAAAGCGGAACACCAGCTCGGTGGTGATGTTCTTGACACCGGCCAACTGCCGCTGGGCATCGTCCCGTGCGGCCAGGGCCTCTCGCGCCTGCCAGATGCTGACGCCGAGGCCGGCCAGCACGCCCACCGCGCCCAGCACCGAGGTGGCCACGGCCACCTTGTTGCGGCCGATGAAGCGGCGCGCCAGGTAGCCGGCGCTGGCCGGCCGGGCGCTGACGGGATAGCCGCCCAGAAAGGCCCGGATGTCGGCCATCAGCGCATCGGCGCTGGCATAGCGCAGGGCGATCGGCTTCTCCAGCGCCTTGAGCAGCACACGGTCCAGATCGCCCTGCAGGCGCTGGCGGGTGCGCAGCCAGTCGGGGTCGGGCACTTGATCCGGCGTGAGGCGGCTGGGGCGCGTGGGTGCATCGTTGAGCACGCTGCGCGCGGCTTCGGCCGGCGTGGTGGCATGGCGGCCGGTGGGCCGAACGCCAGTCAGCAGCTGATAGAGCAATACGCCCAGGCTGTAGAGGTCGGTGGCGGTGGTCACTGGCTCGCCGCGCACCTGCTCGGGGCTGGCGTAGTTGGGCGTGTAGGCCCGCGCCGGGCCCAGCGTCAGATCGGCAGAAGCGCCCACGTCGCTGTCCTGCGGATCCAGCGCCTTGGCGATGCCGAAGTCCAGCAGCTTGACCTGACCCGAGGGCGTGACCAGCACATTGCCGGGCTTGAGATCACGGTGCACCAGCAAGCTGCGATGGGCGTGGGCTACCGCATCGGCCAACTGCAGGAACAGGCCGAGCTTCTGCTCCAGCGTCATCCCCACCACGGCTTCATCGATGGGCACGCCGTCGATGAACTCCATCACGAAATAAGGCAGGCCCTGCTCGCTCAAGCCTGCGTCCAGCAGGCTGGCGATGTTGGGGTGGTTGAGCCGGGCGAGGGCCTGGCGCTCATGGGCAAAGCGCTGCAGCACCAGGGCGGAGTCCATGCCGCGCTTGAGCAACTTGATCGCCGCGCGACCCTCGAACTGGCCGTCGGCCCGCTGCGCGGCAAACACCTCGCCCATGCCGCCCGCACCCAGGGGCGCCACGATGACCCAGGCGCCCAGGCGCTGGCCGATCTGGGCGGCGCTGCCGGTCAGGCTGGAAGCGGCGGACTCGGCCATGAAGGAGGCACCACCGGTGGCCTCGTCGTAGTGCGACAGCAGCGACTGCAGCTCGACCCGGCTGGCCGGGTCCAGGCTCAGGCCGGCGAGCCAATCGGCACGTTGATCCGCCGGCATGGCCAGCGCCTGATCAAACAAGGTCTTGATGAGATTCCAGGTCGGTGCGGCATCGGTGGGCATCGAAACAATCTAGCAGAGGCACCTTGCGCCTACGCCTGGGTCAACGCGCGCATTCACACCAAACCACCATCCAGCAACACACGCGAAACGCCAGAGCGTGAATATTCAACGGTCCACACCCGACGACCCCTCAAGCCTTGGAACTTCCATGCCGCCCATCGCCATCACCCCAGCCGCCCAGGCAGACACGATTCATGCACACGACCAGGGCCTGAGCGCCGACCTGCAACGCATGCTGAGCGACCGCGCCGGCCGCCGTTTGGCGCTGCGCTGGCTGGCGGCTGGCGGGCTGGTGCCGCTGGGCCTGGCCTCTTGCGGTGGCGGTGGCGATGTGGAGTCGAGCACCAGCAGCACCAGCACAACGACCACCACCACGACGACGACCACCACGACCACCGATGGCGGCACCACCACCACCAGCTGCAGCGTGATCCCCGAGGAGACCGCCGGACCTTACCCCGGGGACGGCTCGAACACCTCGAACGGCACGGTGGCCAATGCACTGCTGCTCACCGGCATCGTGCGCAGCGATATCACCAGCAACATCGCGGGTGTGAGCGGCAGCGCGGACGGCGTGCCGCTGACCATCACGCTCAAACTGGTCAACACCGGCAGCAGCTGCGCCGCGCTGGCCGGCTATGCGGTCTATTTTTGGCACTGCGACCAGGACGGCAAGTACTCGATGTACTCAGCCGGCCTGACGGGGCAGAACTACCTGCGCGGCGTGCAGGAGGCCGATGCCAATGGCGAGCTCAGCTTCACGACCATCTTTCCGGGTTGCTATGACGGCCGCATGCCGCATGTGCATTTCGAGATCTACCCCAGCCTGGCCCTGGCCACGGTGGCCGGCAACAAGGTCAAGACCTCGCAGCTGACCTTTCCGATGGACACGCTGAACACGGTCTACACCGCCCTGGGCTACGAGACCAGCGTCAGCAATCTGGCCAAGATCAGCTACGCCAGCGACAACGTCTTCAGCGATGGCGTGAGCCTGCAGACGGCCACCGTCACGGGCAGCATCAGCGCGGGCTATGCCGCCACGTTGACGGTGGGCATCAGCGCCTGAGGCTGCCCCCAGCGGGGCAGGGAGCGCATGCAGGCACGGCGCCTGCATGTCATCATCGACGAAACTTCACTTCGATGACGCCATGGCCACTTCCATCCCCCGCCGCACCAAACCCCTGCCCCCACTGCGCGTCGGCGTCGGCGGCCCGGTCGGCTCCGGCAAGACCACCCTGGTCGAGATGCTCTGCAAGACCATGCGCGAGCGCTGGGACCTGGTCGTGGTCACCAACGACATCTACACCAAGGAAGACCAGCGCCTGCTGACCGTGGCCGGTGCGCTGGAACCCGAGCGCATCATGGGCGTGGAGACGGGCGGCTGCCCGCACACGGCCATCCGCGAGGACGCCTCGATCAACCTGGAGGCGGTGGACCGGATGCTG
>CALRVU010000537.1:0-3084 GCA_943371685.1 Bordetella parapertussis
CAGACCCAGGCCGACGCCAGCGGAACCCGGGTGCTGGGCACGTTCAACAACTGCGCCAACGGCCAGACGCCCTGGGGCACTTACCTGACCTGCGAAGAGAACTTCGCCAACTACTTTGAAGGCCCGGAGACGCCTGACGCCCACCAGCAGCGCTGGGGCATCAAGAAGGGTGGCAGCTTCTATCGGTGGCACGAGTTTGAGGAGCGCTTTGACGCGACCCGGCATCCGAATGAAGCCAACCGCTTTGGCTGGGTGGTCGAGATCGACCCGATGGACCCGACGGCCATGCCGATCAAGCGCACCGCGCTGGGCCGTGCCGCACACGAGGGTGCCGCCCTGGCCCTGACGGTCGACGGTCGGGCCGTGGTCTACATGGGCGAGGACGCCCGCTTCGAGTACATCTACAAGTTCGTCAGCCGCGACGCGATGAAGCCAGGCGGCTTTGCCGCCAACCGCGAGCTGCTGGACCACGGCACGCTGTACGTGGGGCGTTTCGACGTGGACGGCACGGGCGAATGGCTGCCGCTGGTGCACGGCCAAGGCCCGCTGACGGCGGCCAACGGCTTTGCCAACCAGGGCGAGGTGCTGATCAAGGCCCGGCAGGCCAGCGACAAGCTGGGCGCCACCAAGATGGACCGGCCCGAGTGGACCACGGTGGACCCGATCAGCAAGACCGTGTACTGCACGCTGACCAACAACAGCGACCGCGGCAAACCCGGCAAGCCCTACATGGACGCGGCCAATCCGCGCGCCAACAACACCATGGGCCAGATCATCCGCTGGAACGAAAAGGGCGACCTGGACGCGCGCAGCTTCAGCTGGGACCACCTGGTGATGGCCGGCGACCGCAACTTGTCGCGCGAGAGCGCCAAGGGCAACATCGCCGGCGACAGCTTCGGCAGCCCGGACGGCCTGTGGGTGGATCCGCGCGGCGTGCTGTGGATCCAGACCGATGTGTCGACCTCGACGCTGGGCAAGAACGACTATGTCAACCTGCCCAACAACCAGATGCTGGCCTGCGACCCGACCGGTGGCGAGATCCGGCGCTTCCTGGTCGGCCCGGCCGGCTGCGAGGTGACCGGCATCGCCATGACGCCCGATCTGCGCACGATGTTCATCAACATCCAGCACCCGGGCGAGTCGCCCAGCGAGCGCAGCGACCCCGCCAACCCGACTCGCATCTCCAAATGGCCGGACGGCGCCGGCCGGCCTCGCTCGGCCACGGTCGTCATTACCAAGGATGATGGGGGTGTGATCGGCTTGTAAGTCAGGCTACCCTAGCGGGGTTGTTCGTCGTGTCGACTGAAAGCCCCGCTTGTTCCTGATCCTCTCCGCCCGCCGGCTGCGCCCGGCCGCCTTGGCCAGCGCCTTGCTGCTGGCCTTCAGCATCCCGAGCCTGGCAGCCACCGCGCTGCCACCGCCCCAGCAAAGCGAGCCACCAGCCCCCCTGCCCGCCGTGGGCACCGCGCGCTGGCCCGGCGTGATGCAACTGGAGGTGGACGCCACTGACCTGGCGCACCGCGTGTTGCAGGTGCGCCAGCGCATCCCGGTCAAGCAGGCCGGCCAGCGCCTGACCCTGCTCTACCCCCGCTTCCTGCCGGGCGCCCACGGGCCCTACGGCAATGTCAGCCAGTTCGCCGGCCTAGTGATCGAGGCCGCCGGCCAGCGCCTGGCCTGGCAACGCGACACGGTGGACACCCATGCCTTCCATGTCGAGGTGCCAGCGGGCATCACCGAGCTGTCGCTGCGCTTCCAGCACCTCTCGCCGGTCAAGAGCGGCGGCGAACGCATCAGCATGACCCGCCGGATGCTGGGGGTGGAGTGGGAAAACGTGCTGCTCTATCCCGCCGGCCATGCGGCCAGCGAGATCCGGGTGCAGACCCGACTGCGCCTGCCCAACGCCTGGCAGCAGGCCAGCGCCCTGCGGGGCCTGAACGGGCAGCCCGCCAAGACAGGACCTGACGGATGGGTGGACTATGGCGAAACGTCGCTGGAGACCCTGATCGACTCGCCCCTGTTTGCCGGTACGCACACCCGCCGGGTCGAGTTGGACGCGCCCGGCACCGCCCATGCCGTGGCCCTCAATCTGCTGGCCGATGAACCCGAGCAACTGCAGGCCACGCCGGCTCAGCTGGACGCGCACCGCCAGCTGGTCCGGCAGGCCGACAAGCTGTTCGGCGCCCGGCACTTCCGCCAATACGACTTTCTGCTGGCCCTGTCCGACGAGTTCGGCGGCATCGGCTTGGAGCACCATGAGTCCAGCGAGAACGGCGTCGAGGGCGCCTATTTCAGCGATTGGGACAAGGCCATCCGCGCCCGCGAGCTGCTGCCCCACGAGTACGTGCACTCATGGAACGGCAAGTTCCGCCGACCAGCCGACCTCTACACGGCCAACTACAACCAGCCCATGCGGACCTCGCTGCTGTGGGTCTACGAGGGCATGACCGAGTACTGGGGCCATGTGCTGACCGCGCGCAGCGGCCTGAGCACGCCTGAACAGGCCCGTGACCGCCTGGCCTATGTGGTGGCAGAGCTGCAGGCCCGCACGGGCCGGCACTGGCGGGCCCTGCAGGACACCACGCTGGAGCCGACCATCGGCCCGGGCCACAGCGCCGAATGGGAAGACTGGCAGCGCGGAGCCGACTACTACGACGAAGGCCTGCTGATCTGGCTGGAGGTGGACACCCTGATCCGCGAGAAGAGCGCTGGCAAGCGCTCACTCGACGACTTCGCCCGCGCCTTCTTCGGCCAGCCCCACGCCCGCCGCGCCGATGGCTCGATCCAGCCACTGACCTACACGATCGACGACGTGGTCAGCGCCCTGAACGCCGTGCAGCCGCACGACTGGCGCGCCCTGCTGGGCGACCGGCTGACCCGCACCGGGACGCTGGCCGACGGCCTGGCCCGCAGCGGTTGGAAGCTGGGGTGGAGCAGCGAAGAAAGCCGCTTTGCCGGGCAGGAGCGCGGCTGGAGCGGACCCGACGGCGAGGAACGCCCCCAGGATCTGGCCTACTCGCTGGGCCTGAGGGTGAGCAGCGACGGCAAGCTGGATCAGGTGTACTGGGACAGCCCGGCCTACAAAGC
>CALRVU010000538.1:0-3080 GCA_943371685.1 Bordetella parapertussis
AAGGGCCTCAAAGTCCCGTCTCAGCTCCGGGAGATCCGCCACGATGGGTTGGATCTCTCCATAAGCGTCAAGGACCCACTCGCGCAGTTGAGGCAAGCCATGCATCTCTGATTGCACTGCCAACAGTATGACGGCTGCCAAGGCATCAAAGCTGCCTAGACCGACCAATGCGTGCACATCATCCTGCGTTAGGAACCTTTGACGCAGATGCTCGCCTTCGGCCCGACTGAATCGCCCCGGGTTTGAACTGACCCCCAGAAGTTGGACAGTTGGAAGCTAGCAGCGCAACGCCTGAAGGCGGTACTGCACCGGGCTCAGGCCGTTCAGCCTGAGCTTCAGTCGTTCGTGGTTGTAGTAGTGAATATAGCGGCGCAGGCCGGTCTTCAGCTGATCGATGGTCGCGAACTTGTTGAGATAGAAGAATTCGGACTTGAGTGTTCCGAAGAAGCTTTCCATCGCGGCGTTGTCCAGGCAATTTCCTTTCCGGGACATGCTTTGCGTCAGACCGCTGTCGCTGATTTGCTTGCGATAGGCGGGGATTTGATAGTGCCACCCTTGGTCGGAGTGCAGGATGGGCGCTTCAGAGCGTCCCTTCAGCTTGGTTAGCGCCTTGCTGAGCATGTTTCCCACGAGGGAGTACAGGGGGCGTGCCTGCATCTCGTAGGCCACGATCTCGCCGTTGTAGAGATCCATGATCGGCGACAGATAGAGCTTTTCTCCCCGAAGGTTGAACTCGGTCACGTCGGTCACCCACTTTTCGTTCGGTCGTGCCGCATTGAATTGGCGATTGAGCACATTGGGCGATGAAGCGACTTCGCCTCGGTAGGAGCGGTACTTCTTCGGCCGAACCAGCGACTTCAGACCCAGGATTTTCATCAGACGTTGCACTGTCTTGTGGTTCACGACCTGGGTAAGCGTCCGGCCAAGTCATCTTGACGCCCAGCACGAGGCCGGCGGGCCCCTCAGGAAGCGGGCGCCCAGCGGTGCGGCAGCAACTCGTCAATGCGGCTGGCAGGGTGTGTCGGCAGCCGCTCAAGCACGTCCTTGAAGTACGCGTAGGGCTCGTGCCCGTTGATGCGCGCCGAGTGCAGCATACTCATGATGGCCGCAGCCCGCTTGCCCGCGCGCAGGCTACCGGCGAACAGCCAGTTCGCCCGTCCGATGGCAATCGGCCTGATCTGGTTCTCCACCCAGTTGTTGGAGATGGGCACATCGGCGTCATCGGCAAAGCGGGTGAGTTCGGCCCAGCGTTTGAGGCTGTAGTCGATGGCCTTGATCGTGGCCGAACCTGGTGGCACCAACGGTCGCTGCGCCAGCAACCATCGGTGGAAGACGGCCAGCACCCGCCGTGATTTGCGTTGGCGTATGCGTTGCCGTCCCTCGCTGGGCAGGTCTTCGATCTCGCGCTCGATCCGGAACAGCACCTGGTAGTACCGCAACGCCTTGCGGCCTACCTCGCTGCCGTGGTTGGCCCACAGGTCGTTGAACTTGCGCCTGGCGTGGGCCATGCACTGCGCCGAGGTTACGCCCTTGGTGGTGTTGGCGTTGTAGCCGCTGAAGCCGTCGGTCACCAGCGTGCCCTGCCAGGCCTGGGGCGTGTCGAGCTTGAGGAACTCGCGCACGTTCTCGCCGGCACGGGTCTCGCTGAACTCGAACACCACGGCCTTGATCGGGTTGGCGCTGGTGGTGCAGTACGACCAGATGTAGGCCTTGTGTGTCTTGCCGTCGCGCAGGTGCTTGGGCTTGAGCATGGCCACCGGCGTCTCGTCGGCGTGCAGCACCACATGGCGGCGCAGCTCATCAGCCAGAGCCTGCACCAGCGGCTGCAGCTGCGCGCCGCACTCGCCCACCCACTGCGCCAGGGTCGAGCGGGCGATCAGGTGGCCGGCGCGCTCGAAGATGTGCTCCTGGCGGTACAGCGGCAGGTGGTCCATGAACTTGGCCACCAGCAGGTGAGACAGCAGGCCGGCTGTGGGGATGCCCTTGTCGATGACGTGCGCAGGCACTGGTGCCTGCACGATCTTCTCGCAGCACTGGCACGCCCACTTGCCGCGCACATGGCGCTCCACGGTGAACACGCCCGGCTGGTAGTCCAGCTTCTCGGCCACGTCCTCGCCAATGCGCCGCATCGGCTGCCCGCAGCCGCAGGTGGTGTCGGTGGGCTCGTGCGCCACATCGCGGCGCGGCAGGTGGGGTGGCAGTGGTGTGCGCTTGGGTTGCTTCTTCTCGGTCTTGTCCTTCTTGGCGTCAGCCTGTTCGCGCTCGATCTCGCGCTCGAGCTCGGCCAGGTCGGTGTCCAGCGTCTCTTCCAGCAGGCTGCGCTGCTCGGGTGCCAGGGTGCTGGCAAAGCGCTCGCTGCTGGCGGCGAACTTCATCCGCTTGAGCACCGCCATCTCGTGCGTGAGTTTGTCGATCAGCGCCTGCTTGAAGGCGATCTCGGCGTCACGCTGCTGGACCTGGGCCAGCAGCAACTGCACCGCCTGCCGCGTCTGCGGGTCCAGGGTGTCGAGTTGCTGCGCGCTGATCATGGACGTGATCTTGCCGCGCCGGCACACCTCGCGCATCGGCACATCGGGCAATTGCAGCCGGACGGCCCAACAGCCTCAGATCACGCGGATGATCCCCGCATCGCCCAGCCGCTGCCATGGCAGGCCCAGCACCAGGGCATCAAACTGCGTGCGGCTCAGTGGCAGCGTGCTGGCCGTGTCGGTGGGCCAGACGAACTTGCCAGCGTTGAGTCGTCGGGCGGCCAGCCACACGCCGATCCCGTCGTGCACCAGCACCTTCATGCGGTTGGCGCGCTTGTTGGCGAACAGGTAGGCATGGTGCGGGTGCGCGGCGCCGAAGACCTTGACCACGCGGGCCAGCGCCGATTCGGTGCCGGCACGCATGTCCAGTGGCTCGCAGGCCAGCCACACCGCCTCCACGCGAATCACCGCAGCAACTCCCGGCTCCAGACCGCGAAGTCCGCCGCTGCACTGACCGGCCAGGTGACGGTCATCATGACCGGCCCGCGACGCAGCTCGACACGGATGTCCGCCGGCATCGGGGCGGCAATTGCCGGCGCCATCAGCGGCAGC
>CALRVU010000539.1:0-3076 GCA_943371685.1 Bordetella parapertussis
GCAAAAAGGCCAGCGCCAGCACGTTGGCGTCCAGCTGCGCTGGCAAGGCCTGGCACAGGCTGGCCATGGCCGCGCTGGCCGGCTCGAGCACGCCGCTGGGCGCGGGCTCACCGTTGACCGTGCGCTGGAAGCCCATGATCGCCGCCAAGGTCTTCTTGCCAAAGGCGCCATCCGGATTGAGCGCGCCCTCTTCCAGCTGGAACAGCCCCAGGCTGGCCGACAGGTTGAGCAGCCGCTGCACGGTCTCCACGTCATCACGGCCGTTGCTGCAGCGCGCGCCCACCGCTGCCGATGTCAGCCCCGCGCCCCAGCGAGGGCCGGCCCCCAGCGGCGCTGCCGGCGCAGCAGGCCCCGCGGCGGGCGCCACTGCCGGCACGGCCGCAGGCGTCGGCGCTGGCCTTGACACCCCTTCGCGCCGCTCAAAATGCGGCGTGTCCTTGAACGAAGACCAGTTGCCGCCCCAGCGATTGGCCGGATCCAGCGACTCCCAGAACTGGCCCAGGGGGCGCAGCTCCTCCACCTCGTAGGTCAGCTTCAGCTCACCGTCGGCAGCCGCTTTGAAAAAGTTCAGGTCGATGGCCAGGCGCTTGAGGTGCTGGCTGTTCATCGTCGTGCTGCGGCCATTCTGCACATGCAGAGCCTGCTGCTCGGTGGTGCGGAACAACTCACCACCCGAGGCCTGGAAGCCCAGCTCCGAGGCCTTGCGGATCAGCTCGGCCACCTGCAGCAGGAACACCGATTGTTCGCGGACGAGGCTCATGACCGGCCTCCTTCGCGGCCTTCAGTGGCACCCGCCCCCGACCCTGGAACCTGCAGCGTGTCGGTCAGGCTCTTGATCTTCTCCTCCTTGCTCTTGCTGCCGACGCTGGAGCCGAAGAAGTACTGGATGATGGCCGAAAGGGTCACGCCGAGCAAAAAGCCCAGAACGGTGTCGATGGTCCGCTCAGACTGCTTGTGCTCGTAGTTGTGAAAGAACGAGGCGTAGAAGATGAACGCAAAGGTCAGCAGCGTCAGACCAGTGGCATAGAAATAGATGAAGCGCCTGGCCACGATGTCATCGCTGGCCAGGGCGGCCTTCTGCAGACCACGGGCATCGGCCCGGTCGGCATGGGCCATGCGCTCGCTCTCCAGCGCATTGGCATCGATCTGCTGGCGGGCCTGCAGCAATTGGCTCTGGTGTTCAAACTCGAAGGCCTTGAGCTGGATCCACTGGCCGTCAGTGAGCTTGTTGTCGGCCACATCGTTGATGTCGATGCCGGTCTTGTCCTCGATCAGCTGGGCCACTTCCGTGGTGCCCTTGTTCAGGGCACCACGGAACACGCCGCTGAGCAGATCCAGGCCCTTCTTGGCCAGGGCGGGTGCGATGGCCGCCAAGGCCGAGGCGATGAGGGGTGCGGGCATGAAAGTGCTTCCAGGTTGAGGTCCGATGAACCGGGCAGGATGGTGCGGCGCCAAGGGCCGCCTGTCGTCCTCAAGCCGGCGGACAAAGCGGTCCAAAGGGCTCCCACGGTGGTAAGTTCGCGCCATGCCGGAGACCCGCCTGCCCAGCCCCCTATTCAGTGCCCGCCAGCTTTGGCTGGCCTATGCCGGCCTGATCCTGGCCGTCGGACTGCTGCAGGGGCTGGCGGCGCTGCAGCCCTATCTGGCCCGCAGCGGCCAGCATCCCTGGGAGCCGTTTCTGTGGGAGCTCAGTTCGCTGATCTGCACCGGCGTGCTGGGGACTGCCGTCTACCGCTGGCATGCCACGGGCTTGTCGCTGCCCTGGCGCCGGCAGCTGGCCCGCCACAGTCTGGGCGCCCTGCTCTACATGGGGCTGCACGTCGCCGGCATGTTCGGCATGCGCTGGGCGGTGTACGCGCTGGTCGATGTGAACTACGAGCCCGGCTCGGTGGCCTCCATCCTGGCCTACGAGGCCGGCAAGGACCTGGCCAGCTACGGCTTGATGGTGACGCTCTGCCATGCCGTGTGGCTGGGTTGGGAGGCGCAAAAGCGGCAGCGCGAGCTGGACCGGTTGCGCGGCGAGCTGGCCGAGGCCCGGCTGTCGCGGCTGGCCGAGCAAGTGCAGCCCCACTTTCTGTTCAACACCCTCAACCTGATCGCCGCCGTGATGCATGAGGATGTGAACCGCGCCGACCAGATCCTCTGCGATCTGGCCACCCTCTTGCGCCAGGCCTTGGCGGCCCAGCAGGCCGGCCAGCACACGGTGGCGCAAGAGCTGAGCCTGGTCGAGCCCTATCTGCACATCATGCAAGCCCGCTTCGGCGAGCGCCTGAGCATCCGCATCGAGGTCAGTGCCGAGGCGCGTGCCTGCGTGGTGCCCGCCTTGCTGCTGATCTCGCCGGTGGAGAACGCCATCAAGCACGATGTGGCGCTGGGCAGCGGCCCGGTGGAGGTGAGCGTGGCGGCCGAGGTGGAACAAGGTCGCCTGCGCCTGCGGGTGGCCAACAGCGGTCTGGCCCCGGCGCTGGACGCACCGGCCGCCTTCGGCCTGGGCAATCTGCGCGAGCGTCTGCACAGCAGCTACGGCGCTGCAGCCCAGCTTGAACTGCGTGCGGGCCACTCAGGCGGCAGTGTCCTCAGCCTGGACCTGCCCGCCGTGTTCGAACGACCAGACCTGGCCGCTGCCCCCGGCGGAGCCACCGCATGAAGCTGCTGATCGTTGACGACGAGCCACCCGCCAGGGCGCGCTTGCGCCGGATGCTGGCCGACCTGCCCGGTGTGGCCACCGTGCTGGAGGCCGCCGATGGCGCCCAGGCCCTGGCACTGGCCGAAGCAGCCCAGCCTGACGCCGCCATCCTCGACATCCAGATGCCCGGCCAGAGCGGGCTGGAGCTGGCCCTGGCTCTGCCGGCCCACATGGCCTGCGCCTTCAGCACGGCGTTTGACGACTACGCGGTGCAGGCCTTCGAGCTGAACGCGGTCGACTACCTGCTCAAGCCCTACGACCAGAGCCGACTGGCCGCCACGGTGCAGCGCCTGCAACAGCGCCTGAACCGGCCGCCCCCCGCATCGCGCAGTGGCCTGCTCAGCGCCTTGCAGACCCTGCAACCGGTGGCTGGCCATTGGTTGGTGCCGC
>CALRVU010000540.1:0-3075 GCA_943371685.1 Bordetella parapertussis
CAAGGCACGCCAGCCTGTTCGATCAGCGGCAGGATGGCGGCAGTATTGGCGGTTCCCATGCACGACATCAAGGCAAAGGCCTGGCTGCCGTCGAGCAGGCCGCGCACGTTCTCGACCGTGCGCGCGGCAACATACCCGTCGTCGCGCGCCGCCAGCTTCAGGCTCCGGCCATTGATGCCACCCGCATCATTGACCGCCTGGAATGCAGCCTTGATGCCCAGGACATGCTCGGAGCCGGCGCCGCCCAAGGGGCCGCTCAAGGCCAGAGAACTGCCGATCGTCACCGACTGGCTCGACAGCCCTTCCTCGGCCGCATTCGCCGCCCGCAATCCTGCGGCCGCTGTCAGGGCCAAGGCAGTGGATTGGCGTAAAAACTCGCGGCGGGACATGAGCGCTCCTGGGAACAATGAAGGAGCGGCAGTCTAGTCAGGCAAGCTGAGGATCCGTTGTCTCTCGGGTGACAGGCGGGAGTGGATGTGGCCAAGCTGGTGACGGACGACCGTGGAAACCATCACAAAGTCGCTGCTTTGCCACCACATTGCTCGCGCGCCCGCGCCAGATCAGCCCAGAAGCGGGCGTCCTGACTGCTGGCAAAGTTGATGCGCATCAGGCTGCCCGCCTGGCGGCGCGCATGGAACAGATGCCCCGGCGCCACCAGCCAGCCCTGGTCGTGCAGCACCTGGGCCAGCGCTTCGGTGTCGGTGCCGGTGTCGATCCAGCCGAACAAGCCCTGCGGCGGCGTGACGAAGCGGCAGCCATGGCTCTGCGCCAGCTGGACCGTGCGGTGCCGGGCTGCGTCCAGCCGGGCCACCACCCGCTCGGCATGGCGGCGCAAGCTGCCCTGCTCCAGGCACAGCGCCACGGCCTGCTCCAGCACGGCGGGCGTGGTCAAGGTCGACAGCAGCTTGGTGTCGATCAGCTGCTCGACCAGACGCTCAGGCGCGGCCATGAAGCCGACCCGCCAGGCAGGCGTGAGGATCTTGGAGAAACCCGACACATAGATGGTGCGCTGCAAGCCGTCCAGCGCGGCCATGCGCGGCAGGTGCGCCGGCGCCAGGTGCGCATAGGTGTCGTCCTCCAGCAGCCAGAAGTCGTGTGCCTCGGCCAACTTGAGAATCTGGTGGGCGCAGCTCAGGGACAGTGAACCGCCGGTCGGGTTGTGCAGCACCGGCACCGTCACATACATGCGCGGTTGGTGCTCGCGCGCCAGCGTGGCCATCACGGCCTGATCAGGGCCGTCCGGCCCGCGCGGCACCGGGAGCAGGCGCACACCGAGCTTGGTCAGGCGGGCGTATTCCACCGCCCAGGCAGGCTCGTCGACCAGCACCGCATCGCCCGGGGCCAGCAGGGTCCGCGAGATCACGTCCAGCGCATGGGTGGCTCCGGTTGAGGTGATGATCTGTGCGGCCTCTGCCCGCACGCCAAAGTCGGCCAGCTTGACCGCCAGCGCCTCGCGCAGCCGCAGGTCGCCAGCCGGGTGGCCGTACTGCAGGGCATTCATCGCCTCGCCCTGGGCCAGCACCCGGCGCAGGGCACTGGCCAGCATGGGCAGGTCCAGCCAGTCGGCCGGCAAGGTGCCCAGCCCCGGCGCCGGCTTGTCTGACAGGCCATGGAACATGCCGCGGATCAGCGCGGTGGCATCCACAGGCAGCACCCGCGGCCGGGCCTGGGCGGCCGCCTCGGCCGGTGCCGCCAGCGTCACGCGCTGCTCGCGCACAAAGAAGCCGCGTTGTCGGCGCGCTTCAATCAGGCCCTGCGCCAGCAACTGGTCATAAGCGGCGACCACCGTGTGCGGGCTCAGATCGTGGCGCCGGGCGCAGTCGCGCACCGACGGCAGCTTGGCGCCCGGCGCCAGCAGGCGCTGGCGAATGCGGTCGGCAAACTGGGCTGCGAGTTGCTCGGTCAGCGTCTGGCCGGCACCGCGCGTCAGGGGTTGCGGGCTGGTGCCCACGCGGACACGACCGATCGCGCGCAGCTCAGCAGGCAGGGACGGCTCACTCGGCGGCAAGGGGACAGGGGCAGGCATGAGGTCTCCAAACAGGCACAGCTGTGTCGATGAAGCGACCAGTACAGCGTCTGCCACTGATCCGAAAAACTGTAGCGTAACTGTACCGGTCAGATCCCTACACTGTCCAGATGTCCCGCCCCCTCGCACCCACTGCAGCGCCTGCCGGATCCGGCACCGCCGACGCTGAGCGTCAAGCTCGGCTCAGCCTGTGGCTGGGCGTGGCGGGCGTGCTGATGTTCGCCATGACCTTGCCGATGACGCGGCTGGCGGTGGGGCCAACCGGCGCACCCCAGTTGCCGCCGCTGTTCGTTACCGCCGGCCGGGCGGCCGGCGCTGGCTTGCTCAGCCTGATCTACCTGTGGCTGTGCCAAGCCCCGCTGCCCTTGCGCCGGCACCTGGCCGACTTTGCCTGCTGCGCCCTGGGCACAGTGGTGGGTTTTCCGCTGGGCATCGCCCTGGCCCTGCGCGAAGTGCCTGCCATGCATGCGGCCGTGGTCACCGGCATCCTGCCGCTGGCCACTGCCGGCATGGCTGCGCTGGTGCTGCGGCAGCGTGCGTCGCTGGGCTTCTGGGCCTGCGCCGTGCTGGGCTGCAGCCTGGTGCTGGCCTTTGCCGCCTGGGAGGGCCATGGCCGCTGGGTGGCCGCCGATGGCTGGCTGCTGTTTGCCGTGCTCAGCGCGGCCGGCGGCTATGTCGCCGGCGCCCGGCTCAGCGCCGAGCGTCCTGCCGAGCAGGTCATCAGCTGGGTGTTGGTGCTGAGCCTGCCGATCACCCTGCCCCTGGCATGTTGGTTCTGGCCCACTGCGGCGGCCAACACCGGTGCCTGGATCGGCTTTGCCTATGTCACGGTGTTCTCGATGTGGCTGGGTTTCTTTGCCTGGTACCGCGCCCTGGCTCTGGGTGGCACGATGCGCATCAGCCAGGTCCAGTTGCTGCAACCGTTTTTTGCCCTGCTGCTCGCCGTGCCTGTGCTGGGCGAGTCGATCAAGGCCTCGACCCTGGGCTTTGCCCTGGCGGTGCTGGCGGTGGTGGTGATCGGCAAGCGCCTGCCCACGCGACAAGCTGTA
>CALRVU010000541.1:0-3057 GCA_943371685.1 Bordetella parapertussis
GTCTTCCTCATGCATCGAAAAGTCGCTCTTGTCGGGTTGGGCTATGTGGGCTTGCCCGTGGCCGTTGCCTTTGGCCGCCGCCAGCCCATCGTCGGTTTCGACATCAACCCGACCCGCGTGGCCGAGCTGCGCGCCGGCCATGACCGCACCGGCGAGGTCGAGCCTGCGGCGCTGGCCGAGGCGCAGATCCACTACACCGATGCGATTGCCGACCTGCGCCAGGCCGACTTCTTCATCGTCGCCGTGCCCACACCGGTGGACCGGGCCAACAAGCCGGATCTGAGCCCCTTGATCGCCGCTTCGCGCAGCGTGGCCCAGGCGCTCAAGGTGGGTGACATCGTGGTCTTTGAATCCACCGTCTACCCCGGCGCCACCGAGGAAGACTGCGTGCCCGTACTGGAGCAGGTCTCCGGCCTGAAGCACGGCATCGATTTCTTCTGCGGCTATAGCCCCGAGCGCATCAACCCCGGCGACCGCGAGCACCGCTTCGAGACCATCCGCAAGGTGGTGTCGGGCTGCGACGCGGCCACGCTCGAGGTGGTGGCCGAGGTCTATGCCTCGGTGGTCACCGCTGGCGTGCACCGCGCGCCCAGCATCAAGGTGGCCGAGGCCGCCAAGGTGATCGAGAACACCCAGCGCGACCTGAACATTGCGCTGATGAACGAGCTTTCGGTGCTGTTCGCCAGGATGGGCATCGACACGGCCGAGGTGCTGGCCGCCGCCGGCAGCAAGTGGAACTTCCTGCCCTTCCGGCCGGGCCTGGTGGGTGGCCACTGCATCGGTGTGGATCCCTACTACCTGACCTACAAGGCCGAGCAGCATGGCTACATCCCGCAGGTGATCCTGGCGGGTCGGCGCATCAATGACAACATGGGCCGCTATGTGGCGCGCAACACCGTCAAGCTGATGCTGCAGAACGGGCTGGACGTGCCGCGCTGCCGCATCGGCGTGCTGGGGCTGACCTTCAAGGAGAACTGCCCCGACATCCGCAACTCCAAGGTCATCGACCTGGTGCGCGAGCTGCGCGATCACGGCACCACCGTGGTGGTGGCCGACCCCTGGGCCGATGCGGCCGAGGTGCAGCATGAATGCGGCATCACTCTGGCCGATCTGGCCACTGAGGCGCCGTTTGATGCCCTGGTGGTGGCCGTCGCCCACCGCGAGTACCGCGCCCTGGGCGCTGCGGAGCTGCGTGCGCTGCTGCGGGGCGACAAGCCGGTGCTGGCCGATGTGAAGGCGCTGTACCCGCGCGACGAGCTGGCGGCGGCTGGCGTCACCGTGTTCCGCCTGTGACGGCGACTTTGCCAAGCGCTCCGAATTCACCTTTCGAATCTGCCGACCTTGCCATGAAGAACTTTGCCCTGATCGGTGCCGCTGGCTACATCGCCCCGCGCCACATGCGTGCCATCAAGGACCTGGGCCATCGCCTGGCCGTGGCCTATGACATCAATGACTCGGTCGGCATCATCGACAGCATGGCCCCGCAGGCCGAGTTCTTCACCCAGTTCGAATGCTTTCAGGAGCATGCCCAGGTGCTGCGCCGCACGCCCGACCAGGCGCTGAACTATGTGAGCATCTGCAGCCCCAACCACCTGCACCATCCGCACATCGCCGCCGGCCTGCGGCTGGACTGCGACGTGATCTGCGAAAAGCCGCTGGTGCCCACGCCCGACCTGCTGGACGAGCTGGCGCGGGTGGAGCGCGAGACCGGGCGGCGGGTGTACAACATCCTGCAGCTGCGCCATCACGAAGCGATCCTGAAGCTGCGCGACAAGGTGGCGGCGGCACCGGCTGACACCAAGTTCGATGTGGAGCTGACCTACATCACCTCGCGCGGCAAGTGGTATGCCCAGAGCTGGAAGGGCGATCCGCGCAAGTCATTCGGCGTGGCCACCAACATCGGCGTGCACTTCTTCGACATGCTGCATTTCATCTTCGGCCGGCTGCAGACCAATGTGGTCCACCACAACGCCGAGGCCAGCGCCGCCGGTTATCTGGAGTACGAACGCGCGCGGGTGCGCTGGTTCCTCAGCATCGATGCCGACGACCTGCCCGAGGCCGTGAAGGGCAAGAAGACGACCTTCCGCAACATCGACGTGTCCGGCGAGCAGCTGGAGTTCTCGGAGGGCTTCACCGACCTGCACACCACCAGCTACCAGGAGATCCTGGCCGGCCGGGGCTATGGCCTGGACGATGCGCGGCATTGCGTGGAGACGGTCAACGTGATCCGCTCGGCCCGGCCGGTGACGGCGACGGGCAGCGAGGTCCATCCCTTCATCCTGGCCCGCCGGGCCTGATCTGGTGCTGACCATGACCGCGATTCCTGAAGCTTCCGCACCCGTCTGGGTCCATGCCAGCGCCATCGTGGACGATGGCGCGCAGCTGGGCGCCGGCACCAAGGTCTGGCATTTCAGTCATGTCTGCGGCGGTGCGCGCATCGGCGCGGGCTGCTCGCTGGGCCAGAACGTTTTCGTGGCCAATGACGTGCAGATCGGCGCCAACGTCAAGGTCCAGAACAATGTGTCGGTGTATGACGCGGTGACGCTGGAGGACGATGTGTTCTGCGGCCCCAGCGTGGTCTTCACCAATGTGTTCAACCCGCGCTCGGCCGTGCCGCGCAAGGCCGAGTACCGCCGCACCCTGATCCGCCGCGGCGCCACCTTGGGCGCCAATGCCACCATCGTCTGCGGAACCGAGGTCGGCGAATACGCCTTCATTGGCGCCGGTGCCGTGGTCACCAAGGACGTGCCGGCCTTTGCCCTGATGACCGGCGTGCCCGCCCGCCAGACTGGCTGGATGAGCCAGCACGGCGAAAAGCTGGCGCTTCCGGTACGTGGCATGGACGGCGCGGAAGCCGCGTGCCCGGCCACCGGCCAGCGCTATCGCCTGACCGCCGGGCAACTCTCACCCCTGCCCTGAACCCTGCGTCGCCAACCCACCACGCCGCACCAAGCGCCGGGTGCCGGGTCGGTGAGCCGCTGTAGGGGGCGCCGCGCAGCGGCCGGCCCGCACCGGCGCGCGTCAGCGCGCATCCCTTCAAACTTGCCGCAGTTGTTC
>CALRVU010000542.1:0-3057 GCA_943371685.1 Bordetella parapertussis
CCTTCGGCGAAATGGCGAGCGAGGTCACCCAGGTATTCTGCCTTGCGCACCGACAAACCGGCAGTGCGCAAGGTGGGGATGTCCAGCGCACAAACGGCTTCTGGGGCCAAAGCCGCGCTGGAGCCACCCACCACGCCGGTGAAGCGATCCCAGACGGATTGCGCCGCCTTGACGGAAATCTGCTGACCCACGACCGAACGCGCCAAGGTCGTGAAGGCGTCGCCGCGGCTCTGCAGCCTGGCCTCGCCAAACTGCGGAATCAGCTTCTTCATCACCCGGTCGCGCTTGGCCAGGTGGCGGCAGGCTTCATCCCAATAGTCGGGCGTCACGCCCTCGTGGTTGGCAGCCATCACGTCAGGCCTTCACCCAGGTGGTGCCCTGGGGCGAGTCCTTCAACAAGATGCCGGCCGCCAGCAACTCATCGCGGATGCGATCGGCCGCCGAAAAGTCACGGGCCAACTTGGCGGCGAGACGATCCGCAATGCGCTGGGCGATGGTGGCCTCATCCAGTCCGCTGCCTGCTTGCAGAAATGCCTCAGGCGCCTGCTGCAACACACCCAGGGTCGCGGCCAGCGAACGCAACTGGCAGGCCAGCTCGGCCGATCGGGTGCGGTTGAGCTCGGCGGCCAGTTCGAACAACACGGCCACGGCACCCGGCGTGTTGAAGTCGTCGTCCATGGCGGCCTTGAAAGCCTGCGCAGGCGCCAGGCTCCAATCGATCGGCAGGACCTCAGCCACCGGCACCACCGACAAGGCGGTGTAGAGGCGACGCAAGGCACTGCGTGCATCGTCAAGGTGCGCGTCACTGACGTTGAACGGGCTGCGATAGTGCGTGCGCACCATGAAGAACCGCAGCGTCTCGCCATCGAACTTCTTCAGCACATCCCGGATGGTGAAGAAATTGCCCAGCGACTTCGACATCTTCTCGTTGTCGACGTTGAGAAAGCCGTTGTGCATCCAGACGTTGACGAATGGCTTGCCATTCGCGCCTTCACTCTGGGCGATTTCGTTTTCGTGATGTGGGAACTGCAGGTCCATGCCGCCGCCGTGGATGTCGAACTGCTCCCCCAACAGGGCGCAGCTCATGGCAGAGCATTCAATGTGCCAGCCTGGCCGACCTGGCCCGAATGGGCTGTCGTAGCGCGCATCCAGCGGCTCGTCGGGCTTGGCGGCCTTCCAGAGCACGAAGTCCAGCGGGTCCTGCTTGCCATCGGCCACGGCCACGCGCTCACCGGCCCGCAGGTCGTCGAGCGACTTGCCGCTGAGCTTGCCATAGCCGTCGAACTTGCGAACCGCAAAGTTGACGTCGCCGCCGTCGGCGCGGTAGGCCAGGCCCTTGCCTTCGAGCGTTCCGATCATCTCCAGCATGGGCGTGATGAAGTCCGTGGCACGGGGCTCATGCGTGGGTGTGGAGATGCCGATGGCGGCAATGTCCGCCCGCATGGCGGCGATCATTTCATCGGTCAAGTCGCGAATGCGCATGCCGCGTTCGACCGCCCGACGGATGATCTTGTCGTCGATGTCGGTGATGTTGCGGACATAGGTCACCCGATACCCACTGGCCAGCAACCAGCGGTAGACCACGTCAAAGGCCATCATCATCCGCGCATGTCCGACATGACACAGGTCGTAGATGGTCATGCCGCACACATACATGCGTACATGACCCGGTTCGAGCGATGAAAAGGGTTCGACCTGACGGGTCAGTGTGTTGTGGATGCGCAGCGTCATCAACTCAGAGTCTGAAAGCTTCGTGGGCGGAATGGGCGCGGAGCCTGGCGCGGTGGAACCACCGCCGGCATACCCCGCGCCGACACCTGGCCCACGCGGTCCGGGGCCAAGCGGGAGCTCGGTACAATCGAATGAGTATAGCGAAGGAGCACCACCCACCATGATCCAAGCCGCCCGTCCGAGCCGCATGCTGCGCGCCAGCCTGCCGAAAGCCGGCCTGACCGCACTGCTGCTGACCCAACTGCTGGCCCCGGCCTTCGGCCAGACCGTTCGCATGGCAACCTCGGCAGGCGAGATCGTGCTGGAGCTGGACCGTGCCAAGGCGCCCAAGACCGTGGACAACTTCGTCCAGTACGCCAAGGCAGGTCACTACAGCGGCACCATCTTCCACCGCGTGATCGAATCATTCATGATCCAGGGCGGTGGCATGACCGCCGAGATGAAGGAAAAGGCGACCCGCGCGCCGATTCCTCTGGAGAGCAAGAACGGCCTGTCCAATGTGCGCGGCTCTGTCGCCATGGCCCGCACCTCCATCCCCGATTCAGCGACGTCCCAGTTCTTCATCAATGTGGCAGACAACCTGCGCCTTGATGCGGCCAACTCGCCTGACGGCAATGGCTATGCCGTTTTCGGCAAGGTGGTGTCGGGCATGGATGTGGTTGACAAGATTCGCACCGTGAGCACCGGTGGCAAGAATGGCCACCAGAACGTCCCCCTCGAACCGATCGTGATCACCAAGGTCACTGTGGAGAACTGATATGACCAAGACCGTAGAACTGACCACCAGCGCTGGCGTGATTCGCCTCGAACTGGACGATGCCAAGGCCCCCAAGACCGTTGCCAACTTTCTGGCCTATGTGAACAAGGGCCACTATGACGGCACCGTGTTCCATCGCGTGATCAAGAACTTCATGATCCAGGGCGGAGGCATGACGGCTGACATGAGCCAGAAGCCCACCGACGCGACCATCCAGAACGAAGCCAACAACGGCGTGAAGAACGTCAAGTACAGCGTGGCCATGGCCCGCACCAATGCACCGCATTCGGCGTCGGCACAGTTCTTCATCAACACCAAGGACAACGACTTCCTCAATTTCACCAGTGAATCGCCCAGCGGTTGGGGCTATGCGGTGTTCGGCAAGGTCGTGGAGGGCATCGATGTCGTCGATGCCATCGAGAAGGTGCGCACCGGCCGCAAGGGCATGCATGACGATGTGCCGGTCGACAGCGTGATCATCACCAAGGCCGTCGAGATTGCCTGATCTGGCATTGGCGCCGCACGGCGTCCTGCGTTTGCCGACCGACTGGAAGTCGGTCGGCTTCATT
>CALRVU010000543.1:0-3057 GCA_943371685.1 Bordetella parapertussis
GCTCGCACTCGGCCAGCAGGGCCACGAACTCCTCGTGGGTGGCGTCCATCTCGGGATGGGCGAGGGCGATGTCGGCAGACCAGGCAAGCATGGGGCGGGGCCTGAAACCAGGCGGCAAGAAATGGGATGCCTGGAATTGTCGGGCGGCGGCACGGCCATCTCTACGGGTTTATGCGGAGCTTTCTTGCGCTGCCTCAAGGGCCGGGCAGGCGGCTGCGCCAGCCGGCACAATGGCCGGATGACGCCACCCACGCCTGCTCGCCAGCCAAGTTCTGAGCCGCCCCGGCTCGACCGCGCCTGGCTGCGCCCGGTCTGGTTGCTGGCCGGCGCCCTGTCGCTGCTGCTGGGCATCGTCGGCATCTTTCTGCCGCTGCTGCCCACCACGCCGTTCGTGCTGCTGGCGGCGTTCTGCTTCTCGCGCGGCAGTGCTCGTTGGGAGGCCTGGCTGGTCAACCAT
Source organism: Bordetella parapertussis (assembly GCA_943371685.1). GTDB lineage: Bacteria > Pseudomonadota > Gammaproteobacteria > Burkholderiales > Burkholderiaceae_C > Ideonella > Ideonella parapertussis_A. The sequence goes on from CALRVU010000543.1 coordinate 458, forward strand.
CCGCGTCTGGGCCCGATGGTGCGCGACTGGCGCGCCACCCGCTCGGTGCCGCTGCGCGCCAAGCAGGCCGCCACCCTGATGATGAGCGCCAGCTGTCTCTGGGCCTGGTTCACCATCCCCAGCCTCTGGCGCTGGGCACCGGCCATCAGCTGCCTGTGCGTGGCGCTGTGGTTGTGGCGTCTGCCGACCCGGCCGCCCTCGGTTGACTAGGAGCTGAGTCGGCGCCGGCGTCTTCCTGGGCGCCCGCGTCATCGAACAAGCCGGGCTCCTGCGCCAGCAGCACCGTGGCAGCCGGTGACGCTGAGCCGCTGCGCAGTGCCTTTGCGCCGCTGGCCGGTGCCGCCGGCTTGCGCCGCGGCCGGCTGGGCAGCGCCGGCGCGTCAGCCCGGCTCAGGCCGGCCACGCGCACGCCCAGCAGGCGCAGGCGGCGGCTCAGGTCCACGCGCTTGAGGCACTGGCCGGCGGCCTGCCGCACGGTGGCGGCGTCGGCGGTGGGCAGGTTCAGGGTGATGTCGCGGGTCTGGGTCTTGAAGTCATCAAAGCGCAGCTTGATGCCCACGGTGCGGCCCACATAGCCTTTGCGGCGCAGGTCGTCGGCCACGCGCACGCACAGGTCGGTAAAGACGGTGGAGAGCTGGGCCCGGTCGCGCACAGCATGCAGGTCGTGCTCAAAGGTGGTCTCACGGCTCATCGACACCGGTTCACTCTCGGTAACCAGCGGGCGCTCGTCGCGGCCCCAGGCGGCCTGGTGCAGCCAGGCGCCGTAGCTGCGGCCAAAGCGTTCGATCAGCCAGGCCGGCTCGGCGGCGGCCAGCTGGCCGATGGTCTCGATGCCCAGGGCTTGCAGCTTGGCGCCGGCCTTGGGGCCGATGCCGTTGATGCGCCGCGCCGGCAGCGGCCAGATCCGGCTGGGGATCTCGTCGGCCGTCAGCAGGCTCAGGCCGTCGGGCTTGTCCAGCTCGGACGCCATCTTGGACAGCAGCTTGTTGGGCGTGATGCCGATCGAGCAGGTCAGGCCGGTGCGGCGCAGCACATTGTTCTTGATCTCGCGGGCCAGGGCGCGCACGCCGCCCAGCGGGTCATGGCCCACGGTGTCCTGGGCGCCGGGCACCTCGCTCAGGTCGATGTAGATCTCGTCGATGCCCCGGTCTTCGATGACCGGGGCCAGCTCGGCCACGGCCGCCTTGAAGGCGCGTGAGCAAGACCGGTACAGCTCGAAGTCCACCGGAAGCAGCACGGCCTGCGGTGCCTTGGCGGCCGCCTTCATCAAGCCCATGCCCGAGTGCACGCCCAGCGCCCGCGCCGCATAGGTGGCGGTGGTGATGACGCCCCGGCCGGTGTAGCTGCCCAGCCGGGCATAGCGGCGCTCGCCGTTGGCCTGCAGCACGGGCTGGTGATCGCGCGAACCACCGATCACCACCGGCTGGCCGAGCAGATCGGGATAGCGCAACAACTCGCACGACGCATAGAAGGCGTCCATGTCGAGGTGGGCGATCAGGCGACGTGGGGCTGGCGACATGGGGTGATTGAGGCTGTATGGATTATCAGTGTTTTCGTCAGCCCTGCCCAGCCGGGCCCGCGGATCGGATCCGGTGTGCCGCAAAGGCCCGGCAGTTTTTTTGATCGAAAGACTTGAAATGTGCAGAAAGCACATTTATAGTTCAACCCATGGTGAGGCCCAGGTCCAAGGAAAGGGCCCACCGCCCCGGTCACTTGTTCACCCCCTGCGGCGATGTCCGCGCCCTTAGGAGATCCCTCATGAATGCACTGAACCCCCGCGCTGTTAAGGCTGTTCCCGCCGGCCGCCGCCAGATGCTGCTGCGCAGCGCGCTGGCCCTGGCCTCGTTGAGCGTGCTCGTGGCTTGCGGTGGTGGCGGATCCGCCGACACTGACGCCAGCACCGGCGGCACGCCCGGCGCCAGCACGCTGACGGCTTTCACCTCCGGCTCGATCAGCGGCTTCGGCTCGGTCATCGTCAACGGCGTGCGTTTTGACGACAGCAACGCCACGGTGGAAGACGACGACGGCGGCCGCCACGGCCGTGACGACTTGAAGCTGGGTGCCAGCGTCGAGATCGAAAGCAGCTCGGTGGACCTGAGCACCGGCCGCGCCACCGCCACCGCCATCCGCTTTGGCAGCGAAATCGTCGGACCGGTCGAGGCCATCGACCTGACCTTGGGCCAGTTCACCCTGCTGGGGCAGGTGGTCGAGGTGAGCAGCACCACGGTGTTCGAGGCCAGCCTGGCGGGCGGCTTGAACGCGCTGACGCTCGACAGCGTGCTGGAAGTGCATGCCCGCTGGGACGCCGCCCGCTCGGTCTACCTGGCCACCCGGGTCGAGCCCAAGACCTCGGCCTCAGCCTACAAGGTGCGCGGCACGCTGGCTGCGCTGGACACCGCAGGCCAGACCTTCCGCATCGGCACGGCGCTGATCAGCTATGCCAATGCCACCAAGCTGCCGGCCCTGCTGGCCGACGGGCAGCGGGTGCGCGTCAAGCTGCAGACCGCGGCGGTGAACGGCCGCTGGCTGGCCACCGAGGTGAAGAGCGCCGAGCGCAAGGTCGAGGACCACTCCGAGGCCGAAGTGCAGGGCCTGATCAC
>CALRVU010000544.1:0-3054 GCA_943371685.1 Bordetella parapertussis
CGCAAAGACACCCTATCTTTGCCCTGCCAAGCTGGATCAGTTGAGAGGCGTTGATTTCGCTACGGTGCTGGCGACATTACCCAAGCCAGATTACGAGAACTTGGGCTCAGTATCTTATTTCCTCACAAGCCCTGTTTCGGCCGGCCGAAGAGGTGGTGGGTTTCCTGTGATTACATTCACGCCAGGTAAGACAGGTGCAGTCGAGCAAATCACCTGCGTATACTCAAAATGACGCCCAGCCCGTCGGTCAAGGTGGGTCCTGCGGCCGCTGGGACGACCCGCAAGCTGGCAGCGTTTCACCTCCAAGGTCAGGCAGCACCAATGCGTCGTCAAACCACCTACGGGATCTATTTGGCGGTGGTTGCGCTCCTGGTTGCGGCATGGGCTGAGTTCAAGCGAGAAGACAGCCTCTATTTGGCCGCAGGCAGCATTTGCGGCGCGGGCGCCGTGTACCTCGCGAGTCACACCGCAGGCTTGGGTTGTCTGATTCTTGGTGCAGCGGTCATACTTGGAGTGCGCCGTGCCCGTGCTGCCTGACAAGTCGCTCGAGTGGACCTCAAGCGACTGGCCGCGTTTCGGTCAGCAGTTCATCATCTCTGCGCGCCGGCAGCCTGCTCCGGTCCCTCAGCTCCAACGCTAGGCGTGGCAATCTAGGTGTCTTCAGTTTTACCCGACCTCCGCAACACACTTCTCGATCTGCAAGGGCGCGATCTGGCCCTGCGGGAAGAATTGCAGGCCGAAGGCACTCTGCACGGCGGCTATCACCCGCGCATGGAAGAAGTGCATCGCGACAACGCGCGGCAACTGCGGGAATTGATTGCGCGCTTTGGTTGGCCGACCGAGCGATTGGCCGGATCCGACGGATCAGAGGCCGCTTGGCTGATCGCTCAGCATGCCATCGCCGAACCGGACTTCATGCGCTACTGTTGCTCGCTGCTGGAGCGCGAGGTCGCCTGTGGCACCGTGCCGAAGTGGCAACTGGCCTACCTGGACGACCGCGTCCGCGTCTCGGAGGGCAGGTTGCAGCGCTTCGGCACTCAGTTCGAGATCACGCCTCAAGGACCCGAGCTGTGCCCGGTTGAGGATCCAGACTCTCTGGATTTGCGGCGGCTTCAAGTGGGCTTGGGGGCCATCGCCGATCGACTGGCGAGCATGAAGAACTCACCGCGCCCTACTGCGGAAGAGTTTGAAGCGTATAAAAGGGCAGAGCTTGCATGGCGGGTCAAGGTCGGCTGGGTTGAGCGCGGCCAGCTTTCTCCGGCTCCTCAGCGCCAGCGTTGAATCTCAAGACTTCATGTGCGGCGTTCCAAGCTTCCTCTACCTCCTGATCTATCTCTCGATTGGTGGAGGTTTGGGCGCTGGTGCATGGTGCCAGAGCCGGTTCATGGGACGCCTTGCCAATGATCACCTCAAGACTGGCAAGCACTGATCCAAAAGAAAGTCTTCTTTGACGACGGGGATCAGCACGGGGCGGTTGTGTCGCGCTATCTTTTGTCAGGAGGCTACAAGTCTCTCGGTGACGAGACCTTAAACTCCTACGCAAGACGGGGCTGGCTCGCAGTCGGCTAGGTTGCGGTGGCATCCGTTGCGTGGCTCCTGCTGCGCCATCTTGCCCCTGGCGCATCGCTGCTTGATTGCATTCGGAGATAGTGGGTTGAGGCTGAACTTGTCGATCGACGCGCACCCACAACAGCAGGACGCGGCTCCGCCGCGAGCGATCGTGGACCGGTCAATTTTTGGTCAGGCCTCACCCCCATGCATCTGCTCCTGAGACTCGGCGAGAGGAACGGCAAGCCGGATTACGAACCGGTTCATGTCGAACCTGTCGCTGGCCATCGATTTCGAGTGCTTTACTCTCCCGGACTCGCATACGGGATGGCGGCTGGTGATGAGCTTGAGGTTGATGAGGAAGGCCGCTACGAAGTCGTCGCCAGAGGTGGGAATCTCTCTGTCCGCCTGCTATGCGGCAGCGGGGTCGCTGACATGGAGCCGAGTTGGACCGAACAGATCGAAAGAATTGGCGGTCGCCTTGACGGGCAAGTTCGTGCCGGTCTCGCATACACGATCCCCCTCAGTGCCGGCCGCGATGTGATTGGGCGGATTTTCGCCAAAGCCAAGCAAGAAAATCCTGGTGCTCTCTGGGAGTACGGAAATGTTTACGATGAAGACGGCAAGCTCATGGAGTGGCTGCGCAGTGTGGCGTAACAGGTCGTCCGAGTGGATCTCAACCGGCTGGCCGCAATCCGCTCAGCAGTTCATCATCGCTTCGAGCGGCCAGCCGATTTCGGCCCCTCATCACTAACGTTAGATGTCACAGATGGAGAATCGCGTGGAAGAGAGGAACCCATATGCGCCGCCAAAGGCGGAGGTTGGCAGGACCAAGAGCGGCGACTGTGTCAGAGATGGGAAGCTCGTGATCCTTCAGGCCGGAGGCGATCTTCCTCCCAGATGCATCTTTTGCAATGCGCCGGCCGTAGCACCCGTCAAAGAGATCAAACTCTACTGGCACAGCCCCTGGCTTTATCTTCTGGTGCTTGTCAACATGCTCGTTTACCTGGTGGTTGGGCTACTGGCGCGAAAGTCGGTCAAAGTCTCACCCGGCCTGTGCGCACCGCACACCACCAAGCGCAATCGGCGAATTCTCGCCTTCGCTGTCGGTGGTGGCGCAGCGGTAGCTGCGGCCATATTCTTGATGATGGCAAGAGAATCCACCGGCGCAATGGTGTTCTTCTTGCTGGCGCTTCTCATATTGGTCGCAGGCATGCTGGCTTCGCGCAAGGTGTACGCCAACAAGATTACCAATGAGTACGCCCGCCTTGGGGGATGCAAAGAGCCATTCCTTGCGTCGCTGGAGTGACATCTGCCGCTTCAATCGAGGGGCCGTCGCCCGACAAGCTGGGCGCCGTCCTTCTTTTCAACCTACAAGGGCTTCCCCATTCGTCAAGCAAAAGTTGACCCCGGACCCGCAGAGCGGGTCTGAATTTCTTCCTTCTTGCAAACCGGACGGCCGAGTGAATATCAAGCGGTTGAAGAAGACAAAAGGTGCGGACTGGC
>CALRVU010000545.1:0-3040 GCA_943371685.1 Bordetella parapertussis
GTGCCGAACAGCAGAGGGTCGCTGCCCCCGGTGCTGTAACGGGCCATACCGCTGACCGGGATGAACTCCAGCGACAGGCCATCGGCGCTGGTGCGGGCGCTGTTGGGCAGAGCGCCGCGCAGATCCCGACCGATGCGGCGCAGGGCACCATCGGCCGCGTCGGTCAGGCCGGCTCGGGCCGACACGCTGAGGTAGGCCTGAACCGGGGCCACGATGAAGCGACCGACCACCGCCAGCAGGATGCCGGTGAGCGCAATCACCATGACCGCCTCGATCAGGGTGAAGCCCCGCTCGCCGCGTCGGCTGGGACGGCGGTGATCAGAGCGCTGCATTGGGCGCATGGCGGGTGCGATAGCCGTCGAGCGTGGCACTGGTTCCAGCCGGGCCGGTGACTTGCACGGTGATGCGCAGCACCTCGCCACTGGCCGCGCCGAGACTGCCCAATGAGGCCGCCTGCACCGTGACTTGCGCGCTGTAGCCGCTCAGGCCCGGCACGGCGGTGTTGCTGATGTCGACGATGCCGCTCATCTGGTAGCCGTGATAGTCGTTGACGTTGTCGAACTGCGGCGTGCTGAAGCGACCCTCACTGCCCTCCCGGCCGATGGCCTCGGCCAGGCTGGCGCAGCCGGCCGTGCTGCTGGCGCTGGCCAGGTTGGCGTCATCGGGATCGCAGAAGGTGAAGGGCATCAGCTGCACTTCCTCGAGCAGCGACTCGGCAATGGCCAGGGCCTGGCGCTGCAACTGTGGATCGGCGCTGGCGGCGGTGGCCTGGGCGAAGACGCGCAGCACGGCCGCCAGGGCCACGCCGACCACCACGATGAACATCACCAGCTCGATCAGCGACAGGCCGCGCTGGCGCGAGCGCTGGGCCCTGCGTCGGGTGGACGGCAGGCGCATGGGCGCGGAACACGGGTGGGAGCGGCGACGGCTCATCGCGAGCAGGCCCGGAGGGGCCCGTCAGGTGCAGGAACACAGGCCGATCGTAGGCCGTGGCCAGCCGCCTTGATCGTCAGGAAAGCGCCTGGATCAGGCCGGTTTCCGTTTCGATCCGCAGGGTGCGGCTGTAGCTGGCGTTGTCGCTGAGCACGAGGGTGAGGCTGGCGCCGGTGGACGTGACCGTGCTGCCGCTGTTGCCGCTGTTGAAGGTGACGGTGCCGCTGCCGGTGGCGGCGATGCACTGCGCGATGCCGCTGGGGCAGTCGACCTGCCCCAGGCTGCCGCCGCTGACGTAGGTGAGCCGAGCACCGGTGGTGGTGATGGTCAGCAGCACCGGGCGACGCTGGCTGAGCGCCATTCTTCGACCCTGCTGCGCCAGGCTCAGCAGTTCATCGCTGAAGGCCCGCATGCGCCAGGCACCCGTGTCCATCAGCTTGGGCAGGGCCATGGTGGCCACGGCTGCCGTGATGACGATCACCAGCACCAGTTCGATCAAGGTGAAGCCGGCCTGCGTGCCACCCGATCGGCATGACGAGGGAGGCGTCAGCAGGCGAGGCATGGCCCGGCCACGATGGCGTTCAGTTGATGCCCTGGGCCGTGAAGCTGGCGGTCAGGGAGGTGGAGGATTGCGTGAGGGTGCAGCTTTCGGTGGCATTGGCGGCAATGCTGCCCGAGGTGATGACGTAGCCGCTCGGCAGGCCACCTTGCAGGGCGGCGGCGACGTCAGTGCAGTTGGCCACGGCGGTGCCGTTGCTGCTGTTGACCTTGCGGGCTGCATAGTTGACGGCCGAGGCCGAGGTCAGCGAACCGGCGACGCCACTCAGGGCGGCGGCTTTGGCCTCGCTGCCCAGATCGACGAACTTCGGTATCGCCACGGCCGCCAGCACGGCGAGGATGACGATGACCATGACCAGCTCGATCAGGGTGAAGCCGGACTGCAGTCGCAAGGGTTGGACTCGGTGGGTGCGCATGGCGAACTCGCTTTCTGCGGTAGAGAGATGGATCGTTCGGTTTGGTATGAGTGGTTTTCGGCCGCTGCGCACCGGTCTTGAGTGCTGAACCGCAACCCTTCGATCAGGCCTTGCCCATCGCGGCCTGGCCCATGCTCCACAGAGGCATGAACACGCCCAGTGCCAGCACCAGCACCATGCCGCCGATGACCAGCAGCAGCAGCGGCTCGATCGCGGCGGACAGGCCCTTGATGGCATGGTCGGTCTCGCGCTCGTACATGCCAGCAATCTCGATCAGCAAGGTGTCGAGCTCGCCCGTTTCCTCACCCACGGCGATCATCTGCAGCACCACCGGCGTGAACACACCGGCCGCTGCCGCGCAGCGTGAGATGCTTTCACCGCGTTCCACGCCGTCGCGCATCTGCTCGATGCGGGCACCGATCCAGGCGTTGTCCACCGTGCGTGCCACCACCGTCATGGCCTGGCTGATGGGCACGCCACTGGTCGAGGCCATGGCGAAGCTGCGCGCAAAGCGTGCCAGCGTGGCCTTGAGCACGATCGGCCCGATCACTGGCAGCCGCAACTGCAGGCGGTCCCAGCGGTAGCGGCCTTCGGGGGTGCGCAAGCCGCTGCGAATGGCGACCACGCCGCCCACACCAGCCGACAGCAGCAAGGGCCACCATTGCACCGTCAGGCTGGACACGCCCAGCAGGACCCGGGTCATCAAGGGCAGCTCGGTCTTGAAGCCGGCGAACAAGGTGGCGAAGGTGGGCAGCACGAAGATGTTGATGACCATGATGGCGCTGACGATGGCCACCAGCACCATGGTCGGATAGCGCAGCGCCTGCTTGATGCGGGCCCGCACGTCGAGCTCGAACTCCAGATGCTCGGCCAGGCGCTGGAACACTTCGGTCAGGCGCCCGGTCATCTCGCCGACCTGCACCATGGCGACGAAGAAGGCGCTGAAGACGGTGGGATGGCGGGCCAGGGCGGAGGACAGCTCACGCCCCTGGTCGAGGCTGGCGCGCAGGTCCTCCAGCAACTTGATCAAGGGTGCACGCGCCGTGGAGGCCTGCAGACCGGCCAGGGAACGCAGGAGCGGCACACCGGCCTTCTGCAAGGTGTAGAGCTGGCGGGTCAGCACCAGTGCCTCT
>CALRVU010000546.1:0-3037 GCA_943371685.1 Bordetella parapertussis
CAGCGGTTGCAGCCGCGTGGCGGCCTGCTGGGCGGCCTCGTCAAAGCGCTGGCGCAGGCTGCGGTCGCCCAGCACCAGGTATTGGCGGGCCGCACGTTCCATGTCGGTGCTGCGCTCGGCCAGCCCGCCGCTGGCCAGGTTGAGCAGCACCGCCTGCTGGCCGGCCTCGCGACTCTTGGCCAGCAAGGCCTGCAGCGCTTGCAAGCCGCTCAAAGACACCGCGCCCAGCATCAGCGAGATCAGCACAAAGGCCAGCAGCAGCAACTGCCGGAAAGAGGCACGCAAGACCAAGGCAGAGCACCCCGAACTGGTTGAAACACGCGCAACATTCGCGACGAATGACGCGACGGCCGGGGCAGCGCCACCGGCCGGCCGAGTGTAGGGGAGGCCGCACCGGCGGCCACTGCCCGCTGCGCTGGCCCGCTCGGCGACAATCTGCGCCAGCAAGGCCACCCCCGACGCCATCTCTAGCCACCTACAGGCCAGGCCCACCAAGCCGCCGCCCCAACGACCATGCAACAGCGCGTTCTCACCGGCATCACCACCACCGGCACCCTGCACCTGGGCAACTATGTGGGCGCCGTGCGCCCGGCCATCGCGGCCAGCCAGGCCCCGGGCGTGGAGAGCTACTTCTTCATGGCCGATTACCACGCGCTGATCAAGTGTGACGATCCGGCACGCATCGAGCGCTCGCGCCTGCAGATTGCTGCCACCTGGCTGGCCGCCGGGCTGGACACCTCGCGGGTGATGTTCTACCGCCAGAGCGACATCCCCGAGATCCCCGAGCTGACCTGGCTGCTGACCTGCGTAACCAGCAAGGGCCAGATGAACCGGGCCCATGCCTACAAGGGCGCGGTGGACGTCAATGTGGCCGCCGGCGAGGACCCGGACGCCGGCATCACCATGGGCCTGTACAGCTACCCGATCCTGATGGCCGCCGACATCCTGATGTTCAACGCCCACCGCGTGCCCGTGGGCAAGGACCAGGTGCAGCACATCGAGATGGCCCGCGATGTGGCCCAGCGCTTCAACCACTTGTTCGGCCAGGGCCAAGAGTTCTTTGTGCTGCCTGAAGCCGAGGTCGAAGCCGAGCAAGAGCTGCTGCCCGGACTGGACGGCCGCAAGATGAGCAAGAGCTACGACAACGTGATCCCCTTGTTCGAGGGCGGTGAAAAAGCCCTGCGCGAGGCGATTGCCCGCATCGTCACCGACAGCAAACTGCCCGGCGAGCCCAAGGACCCGGATGGCTCCCACCTGGTCAGCATCTTTGACGCCTTTGCCACACCCGCGCAGCGCGCCGCCTTCCGCGACGAGCTGCGCGCCGGCCTGGCCTGGGGCGAGGCCAAGCAGCGCCTTTTCGATCAGGTCAACGGCCAGATCGGCCCGATGCGCGAGCGCTATGACGCGCTGATCGCCCACCCCGAGCGGATTGAAGCCCTGCTGCAGGAGGGCGCCGCCCGCGCCCGCGCTGTGGCCGCCCCCCTGCTGGCGCAACTGCGCGAGGCCGTGGGCCTGCGCCGCTTCCAGCCGCTGGCCGCCGCCAGCGCCACGCAGGCCAAGGCCAAGCCCGCGCTGGCCGTGTTCAAGCAATACCGCGAGGCCGACGGCCAGTTCTACTTCAAGCTCAGCGCGGCCGATGGCCGGGTGCTGCTGCAAAGCCAGGCCTTTGCCGGTGGCCGCGAGGCCGGCGACTGGGTCAAGCGCCTGAAGACTGAAGGCGCTGCCGCGCTCGACGACGCGCCGCTGAGCCTGGGCGAGGGCGTGGACGCAGCGGAAGTGGCCGAGGCCCTGCAAGCGCTGATCGACGCCGCCGCCGCAGCCGAGTCCGCCAAAGCCGCCCCGGCGGCCTGAGCCCCGTCCCGTGCCCATGGCCCGCCGCAACCGCCACTACAACCCCGCCCAGCCGCACCACCACCCCGAGGGCTTTCGCAATGTGGCGGAGCCTTTTGCGACCAAGAGCCTGGCCGAGGTGCTGCGCTGGCGCTGGGGCGCCGCGCGCGGCGGCCTGCCGCTGCCGCCCTCGGCCCCGGTGCCCACCCAGGCGCCTGACCTGAGCTTCTTGCATCGCAACGCCACTGCCGGTGCCGACATGGCGCCCGCCGTCACCTGGATCGGCCATGCCACGGCCATGGTCCAGTTCAGCGGGCTGACGGTGCTGACCGACCCGATCTTTGCCGAGCGCGCGTCGCCCCTGCCCTTTGCCGGCCCCAAGCGCGCCCAGGCACCGGGCCTGGGCTTGGCGCAACTGCCCCGGGTCGACCTGGTGCTGGTGTCGCACAACCACTACGACCACCTCTGCGACCCCTCGGTGCGCGCGCTGGCCGCGCAGCCGGGCGAGCCGCCGCTGTTCGTGGTGCCGCTGGGCTTGGGCGACTGGTTCCGCGGCCGGGGCATCACCCGGGTGGTGGAGCTGGACTGGTGGCAATCCCACGCGCTGCCCGGTGCCCACGGCCCGGTGGCCGTGCACCTGGTGCCGGCGCAGCACTGGTCGGCCCGCGGCCTGACCGACCGCATGGCCACGCTGTGGGGCGGCTTTGCCGTGCTGGCGCCCGACTGCCACCTGTTCTACGCTGGCGACACCGCCTACAGCCGAGAATTTGCCCGCATGCGCGCGCACTTTGCCGAGGCGCAGTCTGAGCAGGCCGGCGGCGGCTTTGACCTGGCCCTGCTGCCCATCGGCGCCTATGAGCCGCGCTGGTTCATGGCCGATCAACATGTCAATGTGGAAGAAGCCGTGCGCATCCACCGTGACCTGGGCGCCAAGCGGTCGCTCGGCGTGCACTGGGGCACTTTCAACCTGACCGACGAGGCGCTGGACGAGCCGCCTCGCGTGCTGGTGCAGGAGCGTGCCCGCCAAGGCGTGGCCGAGGACGATTTTTTCGTGCTGGCGATCGGCGAGACCCGCCGCCTGCCACCGCGGCGCTGACCCCCCAGAACGCAGACCCGGCACCGTCCCCCGTGCCGTGACAATCCGACACGACTGCACACAAAGACAGACGGAGGAGTGGGATGGACGGGGAACTGGTGAAGCTGGTCT
>CALRVU010000547.1:0-3022 GCA_943371685.1 Bordetella parapertussis
GTCACCGGACAGCAGCACCCAGGCATTGCGGTCCTGCCAGCCGCTGCCCCAGAGGGCAACCACTTGTTCTTCGCTCACCTGAGTGATGTCAACCTGATTGGTTTTGGCTGTGGTGATGCGAACCACATTGAGAAGTTGCTCGAAGCTGATGGTGGTGTCAAAGCTCCGGTCCTTGAAGGTTCCGTGCTGGGTGGCTGAGCCCTGCGAAGTGAACAGTGCCAGGCCGGTCACGGAGTCCATGGTGATCTGACCGCTGCGCTTGATCGGCCCGCCCACCACGGGGATGTTGCCCTGGGCCGGGTCGAAGGACAGGTTGCCCTCGCGGAACCAGCTCACCGTGCTCCAGTCGCTGACGCCTGACCGCACGATCGCCGTGTTGAGCAGGTACTGCACCTGGCATGGCTTGCCGGCCGATCCCAGTTCGCTGGCGCAGCGCTTGTTCAAGAACGTCGCCATCATCTGCTGTTTGGCTTGCACGGCGCCGTTTGAACCTGCGTCGAGCTTGTAGGAGCCCACGCTCTGCTTGCTGGCCAGTCTGGCCTTCGCCTGGCCCGCCCAAGGTTGCAGTGGATCGGTCAACCACCACGCTTGCCGAAAGTTCACGAAGGTGCCCGATATCCATGCGTTCGCGCCCTGGCCGTTTTGCCCCGTGGCATCGAAGGCACCGAAGAATGGCGCCTGACCATCAGGCTGCAATCCGGTGGTGGTCAGCATGCCGACGCCACCAAGATTGCTGTCGGCATTGACATAGACGACCGAGCCGCCGAGGCGGTTCTGCGCCGAGTTCGCACAGCCACTGGCTGCGCCTGACGGCGCCCAGCGCATCTCCTCTGGGACGCTGCTGGCGTCCAGTCCGGTCAGGCCAGCGACGGCGGCAAGGCGCTCGTCGGCGATGGACGTCAACGGGCCCTCGGTGCCTTTCGCGCAGCCCGTTCCGGTGCCGAAGAACATCACTTTCATGCCTGGCTTGAGGGCGGTGTTCGGATTGTTCGGATTCCAGGCTGCAAAGACGGCGGTCCCGCCAGCCAGGGTGTTGAGCGCCCCGGTGGCGGCCAGGCTGGCGTCGGGTTTGATGTAGAACGCATCGACCCCCAGAGCCAGACTGGGCCCGGTACTGGTGCCAGGGTCGGAGATCACCTCGGTCGGGGTTTCTGCCGGCTTCTCTGCCGGGGTGGTGACATCCGATGGCGCTTCGGCGCCGCCACCACCGCCACCGCCACAACCCGTGACCACTGCGGCCAGTACAGCCGCCGCCACCAACGAGGGTGGGCCCAAGCCCATGGAAGACAGGGATGCACGCGCACCCCGTTTGAACCTTTGCATCGCGAACCCCACTTGCCAAGGCGCGGCACAACAGTGGCCACGCTTGGAGGGGATATCGGATGCAGCGCGTCAGGCTTTGACCGCGAAGTGGGTGCAAAAGGACCGGCTTTGCCGGGTCAAGTTGGGCGGGGATATGTCGATGAAACGGCAGGAATTGACCGCAGTTCAGACCTTTGCAGGCATCAATGCGTCCAGTTCGGTCATCACGCTTTCGAAGCGGTTGTCGTTGGCCAGATTGAAGTGTTCCGCCGGATCATTGACCTCATCGTAGAGCTCACGCTCGCCGGAGGCGTAGCGGATGTAGCGCCAAGCTTCTGTGCGAATCGCATGGTCATGCTGGTTCATGGTGGTCAACACAGGCACATTCCAGGCTTGGGCCGGATTCTTCAGCAAGGGCGTGAGACTGCGCCCGTCCATGGGGTAGGCGGCTGCAACGCCATGAAGATCCAGCAACGTGGGCGCCAAGTCGCGCAGAGAGACGCAGGCGTCAATCTGCTTCCCTGACGTCTGACCAGGTTGGTGAATCAGAAAGGGCACGTGAGTCGAACGCTCCCACAGCGCCAATTTATGCCAATGGAACTTCTCGCCCAGGTGAAAACCGTGGTCACTCCAGAGCACCACCGTGGTGTTCTTGGCGTGCGGGCTGGCATCCAGGGCGTTGATCAGGCGCGCAATCTGCGAGTCGACCCAGCTGATGCTGGCCAGATAGCCTTGTACCGCCTCCGCCCACAGCCCTTGGCCGATGATGCAGTCGTGGAACTTGGATTTGAGTGCAATGGCTCTGCCCGTGGGGCCCAGATCACCCAGATCGTCGACGGGCGCTTCAGGCAAGGTCAGCGTATCAAGGGGGTAGAGGTCGAAGTACCGTTGTGGCACATACCAACCGACATGGGTGCGGATGAATCCGACTGAGAGAAAGAAGGGCGCGCCTGCGGCTTGGGCGTTCAAGAAGTCAATGCCTTGCTGGGCGAACTGATGGTCAGGCTGAGCGTTGTCCTCGCCAGGCGCCGGCCCCCAGTCGAAGGCATCTGACCCTGCCGGTGCGGAACACACCTGGTTGGCAAACGGCACGGTTGCCGGAACCGGCTGGGTGTAAGGGCTGACGCTGTGGCCGATCTTTCCAAAGCGGCGCACGGTGTAGCCTGCGCCGCCGAACATTTCGTCGACGAAGCTCTTGTCGGGGTTGACGGTCTTGAAACTGTGATTGTTATCGAACACGCCAGTGTTCTGCACCGACAGTCCAGAGAGCACGCTGGCTCGCGATGGTGAACAGACCGGCGCGTTGCAATAGGCTTTGCGGAACACGGACGATCGGGCGGCGAGTGCATCCATACCCGGCGTCTTGACCTGCGGATGCCCGGCCAGAAATCCGACCCAGTCATTGAGGTCGTCGATGGCGATCATCAGGATGTTGTTGGCCGCCGGGTCAGCGGGGGGGGTGTCGCTGCCGCCGCCCCCGCAGCCCGCGGTCAATGCGCCAAGCCCGGCCAATTGAAGCAAAGTGCGTCGTTTCATGGAAGCCAATGTAGATCAGGAGGACTGAACTTGCGCCAACGAACCAGTAGAGACGTCAAGGCGTTTCTGCAGGTCATGACGGAAGTTTGCCCGAACTCGCGGAGACTGGCTTTGCCGAGCAGGCCGGAGGCCGTGCTACATTTCGCCCGTGATGAGTGCTTCGCGATTCTTTTTTGCCTATTTT
>CALRVU010000548.1:0-3020 GCA_943371685.1 Bordetella parapertussis
GCCAGCGTTCGGATCGTTGATCACGTTGGTGTAGAACGCGAACAGCTTGGTGCGCTTGCTCAGGTTGTAGTTGTAACCCAGGGTCCACTGTGCAGCGCCCGAATTGGCCACGCCCTTGACATCATCGGTCATGCCGTAGTTGGCATGGAACTCGCTGTTGCCCATGGTGTACATGCCCGTCAGGCGCCATGCATTGCGCTCGCCCGAACCCGTCACCATGTTGTAGTAGGCGCCGACCGTGAAGGCACCCATTTCGTACAGGCCGCGCACTGCGGTCGACTTGTCGTCGCCCAGCTCTTCGTAGCCGAAGCCGAGGTGCAGAGCGCCGGCGTCGTAGTTGGCAGCGACGGACAGGGGGTTGTCCTGGCCGAGGGCTTCACCGTATTGCACGTGGCCGACCAGACCGCCGAAGCTCGGGGTGCTGTAGGCGACGGCGTTCTTCAGAGCGCCAGTGACGATGTAGCCAAACAGAGCATCCGACGAGGTGCCGGTGTCATGGTTGTGCATGCTGATGTAGTCAGCGGTAGCGAAGTAGGCTTCGCTGGCAGCCATGTTGCCCAGCTTGACGGTACCGAACTTGGTGGCCAGACCAACCCAGGACTCACGGCCCCAGAAGGTGGTGTCGGCCTTGCCGGTCGAAGCGTCGAAGCCGTGTTCGATCAGGAACATGGCCTTCATGCCGCCGCCGAGGTCTTCGGTGCCCATGAAGCCGATGCGCGAAGCGTTGTCAACGATCGCGCCCTTGGCATCGCCGTCGCCAATCTTCTGCGATTCGGCGCCGACATTCAGGCGACCGTAGATGGTCACGGAGCTCTGGGCGAAAGCCGGAGCTGCCAGGGTGGCCGCGATAGCGGTCAGGACGAGTGATTTCTTCATGTGTAAGACCTTTGGTCAGTGAAACAAAAGCGTCTCGCGTCTGCTCGAAACAAGACCACGACACTCAGCGGTGCCGCATGACAGCACTGTGAACTTCAGTTTATCGCTGGTTTTCCCGAAGACCTCAGGTTTACCCTGCGGACCGCAAGTAGTAGGGGCAAACTGTTGCCTTCTTGCAACTCGGATGCTGCATTCGCCTCCCCAGCAGCTCAAGCACAATTCAGCCATGGACCATACCTTTGTTTCTGCCTTTGTCTTGTTGTTGCTGGTGCTGGATCCGTTCGGCAGCCTGCCCATATTCATCAACGTGCTCAGAGGCGTCTCGCCAGAGCGCCGAACCCGCGTGGCGGTGCGCGAAGTGCTCATCGCCTTTTCGGTGCTGCTGGCCTTCATGTTCACGGGCGAAGGTTTCCTGCGCCTGATGCATCTTTCGGAGCGGTCGCTTGAAGTTGCCGGTGGCGTGATTCTGCTGATCATCGCGATGAGGATGATCTTCGCGACGGGCGGCGAGATCTATGCGACCGAGGGGCAGCGCGAGCCGATGATCTTTCCACTGGCCGTGCCGCTGCTGGCCGGGCCATCCGCCATGGCGACGGTGTTGCTGCTGGCATCGCGCCAGCCCGACCGGATCCTGCACTGGGTGGCTGCGTTGACGCTGGCCATGTTGGTCAGCGGCATGGTCTTGCTGGCCGCTGAGCGCATCCGGAAGCTGGTCGGCACGCCGGTGGTCGCCGCCCTGGAAAAGCTGATGGGGCTGGTCTTGACGGCCATCGCGGTGGAGATGATCCTGGCCGGACTCAAGCGCTATTTCTTCGGGCTCTGAACAGGCCCCCAGGGTGTGCAGGCCCCAGGGTGTGCCGCAGTCAACGCCCGCGCAGATGCGCGGGCGCTTCGAGGCGCTTGGCCAAGGTTGAAAGCACCAAGGTGAGGATCAGATACATGGCCGAGATGGCCAGGTAGGGCTCCCAGTAGCGAGAGTACGCTCCAGCCACGGTGCGTGCGGCCAGCGCCAGTTCGGCCAGGCCGATGGCAGATACCAGGGACGAATCCTTGATCAGGGTGACGCCCTCATTGACCAGTGCTGGCACCATGCGTCGGAAGGCCTGCGGCAGGATGACATGCTGCATCGCCTGGGCATGGGTCAGTCCGAGGCTGGATGCGGCCTGGGTCTGGCCCAGGTGGATGCTCTGGATGCCAGCGCGGAAGATTTCAGAAATGTAGGCGCCGGCATTCAAGGACAGGGCCAAGGCGCCTGAGAAGAAGGCGCCGTGGTTCTGGCGAAAGTCGCGTGCCGCGTCGCCAGCCAGCAGCCAGCCGTGATCCGGATGGATCAGGGCTGGCATGGCGGCAAAATGCACCAGCAGGATCTGAACGAACAAGGGCGTGCCACGAAAGAACGTGACGTACGCGGTGGTCAGACCGCGCAAGCCCTGCATCACCATGCCGAGCACGGCGGATCGTGGGCGCGGCGCATCACGTGAACTGCTGATCAATCCCAGCACGGCGCCGAGCGCCAAGCCGACCACGATCGAAACCAGGGTCAGTTCGATCGTGGTCCAGAGGCCCTCGATGAACAAGGGCCAGTAGCCCGCAAGGATGTCCCAGCGCAAGTCCACGCGTGCCGCTCCGGATCAGTTCGAGGCCGCCGAGGCCGGTGCAGCTGCTGCGGCCGGTTCGGTTCCGAACGTCTTCTTGTAGATGGCGGCGTAGGTGCCATCAGCCTTCACAGCCGACAAGCCCTTGTTGATCATGGCCAGCAGCTCGGCGTTGCCCTTCTTGACGGCCATGCCGTACTGCTCAGGCGCGAAGCTGGTGTCGCTGACCGTCTTGAATTTGGAGCCCGGGTTGTTGGCGACGTAATGGATGACCACGCCGTTGTCGGCCACCACCGCATCGACGCCACCGGCTTCCAGCTCCTTGAGTGCCAGGGGGGTGGACTCGAAGCGCTTGACGGAAGTCGAGGTCTTGCCGAGCAGCTTGGTGACGGTCTCGTCGCCGGTGGTGCCGGTCTGCACGCCCACCTTGAGCTTCTTCAGGTCAGCGAACTTGGCTACCTTGGACGTTTCCTTCACTGCGATCAGCTGGGCAGCGTCGAAGTAGGGATCCGAGAAGTCCATGGTCTGCTTGCGCTCGTCGGTGATGGT
>CALRVU010000549.1:0-3017 GCA_943371685.1 Bordetella parapertussis
CGAACAGGCCGAGGCCCTGCCCCCCGCCCGCCACACCGCCCAGATCCAGCAGTTTCTGGCCGAATTCAGCCGCTACCGCGCCACCATCGGCCCGGTGATCCGCTTCCTGCAGGGCGGCGACGCCACCCTCGCCCACCGCATCAACACCCGCAGCCTGCTGCCCGAGGGCGCCCGCTTTGCCAGCATCGACGCCTATCCGGATGCCGACGAAGGCGATCCGCTGGCCTGGGCCTTTGGCGTGCTGGGCCTGCAAGACCGGGCCCGACATCTGGCCACGCTCTACCTCAACGACCTGGCCGATGTGCTGCGCGAGGCGGTCGATCCGCGCTTCGAGTTCGTCCGCTATGCCGAGAAGCTGGCCACCAGCCAGCCCCACTTCGACCCACTGGCTCAGGCCCTGGCCGCCCCGCTCAACCTGGTGGACCAGACCCTGGTGGCCCTGACCGAGGCCATGCTGGCCCGCCACCAGCCGCAACTGGTGCTGCTCTCGGTGCCCTTCCCCGGCGCCATGTACGCGGCCTTGCGCATCGCCCAGACCATCAAGGCCCGCCGGCCCGACCTGCCCATCGCCCTGGGCGGCGGCTTCGTCAACACCGAGCTGCGCGAGCTGGCCGAGCCACAGCTGTTCGACTTTGTCGACTACGTGACCCTGGACGCTGGCGAGCGGCCGCTGCTGGCCCTGCTGGCGCACCTGCAAGGCCAGCGCTCGCGCCAGCGCCTGGTGCGCACCTTCGTGCGCGAGGCCGACAGCGGCGCGGTGCGCTACATCAACTTCGTCGAGCCCGATGTGCCGTTCGAGCAGGTCGGCACGCCCACCTGGGACGGCCTGCCGCTGGGCCAGTACCTGTCGCTGCTCGACATGCTCAACCCCATGAACCGGCTATGGAGCGATGGCCGCTGGAACAAGCTGACGGTGGCCCACGGCTGCTACTGGAAGAAGTGCAGCTTCTGCGACGTCAGCCTGGACTACATCGGCCGCTACGAGACCGCGTCCGCCACCGTGCTGGCCAACCGCATGGCCGCCATCGTGGCCGAGACCGGCCAGACCGGTTTTCATTTCGTCGACGAGGCCGCGCCACCCAAGGCGCTCAAGGCGCTGGCCACCGAGCTGCTGCAGCGCGACATGGCCGTGTCCTGGTGGGGCAACATCCGGTTTGAAAAGACCTTCACCCCGGATCTGTGCCAGCTGCTGGCCGACAGCGGCTGCGTGGCCATCTCGGGCGGGCTGGAGGTGGCCTCGGACCGGCTGCTGACGCTGATGAAGAAGGGCGTGTCGGTGGAGCAGGTGGCGCGGGTCACCAAGGGCTTTGCCGATGCCGGTGTGCTGGTCCATGCCTACCTGATGTACGGATTCCCGACCCAGACGGTGCAAGACACGGTGGACGCGCTGGAGTACGTGCGCCAGTTGTTTGAGAACGGCTGCATCCACAGCGGCTTCTTCCACCGCTTTGCCTGCACCGTGCATTCACCCGTGGGCCTGGCGCCGCAAGACTACGGCATCCGCCTGCTGCCCCTGCCCGAGGGCCGCTTTGCCAAGAACGATGTGGGCTTTGTCGACCCCAGCGGTGTGGACCACGACGCGCTGGGCATCGGCCTGAAGAAGGCCATCTACAACTACATGCACGGCATTGCGCTGGACGAGGACGTGCGCCACTGGTTTGCCCACATGCCGGGAAAGGTGCCCAAGGCCACGGTCAACCGCCACCGGATTGCCCGGGCCTTGAGCCAGGCGAACTGAACCCGACGAATCGAGCCCAGTCCCGTCAGGCGTGCAGCTTGAACACTGACACGGCCTGCACCAGAGCCTGGGCCTGATGCTTGAGGCTCTCGGCCGCAGCGGCACTCTGCTCGACCAGCGCCGCGTTCTGCTGGGTGCCGTGGTCCATCTGCGAGACGGCGTCACCCACCTGGCGCACACCGGCGCTCTGCTCGCTGCTGGCGCTGCTGATCTCGTTGACGATCTGGGTCACCCGCTGGATCGAGCTGACCACCTCGGCCATGGTCTCGCCAGCCTGATTGACCTGGGCACTGCCCTGCTCCACCCGCTCCACGCTGGCCGCAATCAGGGACTTGATCTCGCGCGCGGCGTCGGCCGAGCGCTGGGCCAGGCTGCGCACCTCGCTGGCCACCACCGCAAAACCGCGGCCCTGCTCCCCGGCGCGCGCGGCTTCAACCGCCGCGTTCAGGGCCAGGATGTTGGTCTGGAAGGCGATGCCGTCGATCACGCCGGTGATGTCGGCAATCTTGCGCGAGCTGTCATTGATGCGTTTCATGGTATCAACCACCTGGCTGACCGCCGCACCGCCGCGCGCCGCCACATCGCTGGCCCCGCGGGCCAGGGCATCGGCCTGACGAGCGCTGTCGGCGTTCTGGTTGACAGCCGAGCCCAGCTCTTCCATCGAGGCCGCGGTTTCTTCCAGCGCACTGGCTTGCTGCTCGGTGCGCGATGACAGGTCATTGTTGCCCTGGGCAATCTCGGCGCTGGCGGTGGCCACGTTCTCGGAGCCCTCGCGCACGGTCTTGACCACCTGGGACAAGCTGTCCTGCATGGCCATCAACCGGGCCATGACGCTGGAGTCGTCTCCAGCACGCAGGGCAATTCGGGTGGACAGGTCGCCCTCGGCCACCGCAGCGGCCAGCGCCATCGCTTCCACTGGCTCGCCGCCCAGCAGGGTCAGCAGGCGCCGAGTCATGGCGGCAGCCAGACCCATGCCCACCAGCACCGCAGCCACCGTCAGACCCATCACGCCTTGGCGGGCCTGCGCCTCCAGCGCCTCAGCCTGCAGCGCCAGCGCACCGGCTTCCTCAAAGTGGTGTCGGGTCAGCTTGTCCAGGGCCGCCACGGCCTCATCGGCACTCATCTGGCCCGCGCCTTCGCTGATCTCGCGCGCGTCTTCCATCTTGCCGGCCTTGGCCAGTTCGATGATCTTGCCTCCGATCGTGCCCCAGGCAGCCAGCGCCTTGCTGAACTCGGCTTCCAGCTGTCGGTCTTCGTCGGACTTGGTCTTTTGCTGAAA
>CALRVU010000550.1:0-3014 GCA_943371685.1 Bordetella parapertussis
CCCGATCAAGAAAGACTTGGATCATGACCCGTCACGCCACCGATCTGCATCAACAAGTCTGGGACCTGCTGCCCTGGCTGGCCAACGGCAGCGCCGACCCGGCACAGACCCGCCTGGCCGAATCCCATCTGCTTGACTGCCCGGACTGCCGGGCGGCCCTGGCCCGCGAGCAGCAGCTGGCCGCCGGCCTGCGTTTGCCGGCCAGCGTGGCACCGTCGCCCGAAGCCGGCCTCGATCGGCTGATGCGCCGGATCGACCAGGCCGGCAGCGCCACGGCTCGCCCGGGGCAGCCGCGCCCCAAAGGCCTGCCGGG
This sequence comes from Bordetella parapertussis, assembly GCA_943371685.1. Classification (GTDB taxonomy): domain Bacteria; phylum Pseudomonadota; class Gammaproteobacteria; order Burkholderiales; family Burkholderiaceae_C; genus Ideonella; species Ideonella parapertussis_A. Next base: position 314 of record CALRVU010000550.1, read on the forward strand.
CCCACGTTCAGGCCGTGTCGCCGGCGCCCTCCTGGGCATCGGCCTGCTGGAGCTGGGGGCCCTGGTCGCCCTGGTGGCCGCCGGCTGGCGGCTGCAAGCCGATCCCCCCGCCAGCCAGGCGGCTCCGGCCGTCTACCAGACCCTGACCAGCCCAGCCGGCGCCAGCGCGCCTGCCGCCCGCCTGCGCCTGGTCTTTGACGAAAGCCGCCCGGTGGCCGAGTTGAGCGCGCTGCTCCAGGCCCAGGGCCTGGTGGTGGTGGCGGGGCCCACCGCCAACGGCGTCTGGAGCCTGGGCCTGCCTGCCGGCACCGACCCCGCCCAGGCGGATGCGGCCGCCCAGCGCCTGCGCCAGTCGCCGGGCGTGCAGTTTGCCGAGGCCTTGGCCCCGGCCCCCCGTCCATGAACCCGAGGGCCGGAGCCTCGTTGCGGGCCTGGTTGCGGGCCGGTTTTGCAGCCTGCGGCGCGGCCGCCTTGCTGGCGCTGGCCGGCTGCGCCACACCGCAGGCGGAAGCCCCGACAGCCGCCGGACCGGCCCGCCCTGCCTTGCTCGGCGGCGCGCCGGCCCAGCAAGCCGATCGGGTCGTGGTGGTCGCGGTCAACAACCCGCTCACTGCCCTGCCCACCCAGGCCGGCACCACGCCGGGCCTCTACGACCAGGCCCCCCGCTATGCCTCCGGCATGCTGGCCCGCCGGGTGCTGGACGCGGTGGCCCAGGAGCACGGCCTGCAAGCCCTGGCGGCCTGGCCCATCCCCCTGCTCGGCCTGCACTGCGCCACCTTCCTGATCCCGGCCGGCGCTGATCGCGATCAGGTGCTGGCCGCCCTGGCCCGGGACAGCCGGGTGGCCCTGGCCCAGCCCCTGCAAGAGTTCGAAACCCGCGGCCGCGCCGCCAACCCGCCTGCCGGTCTGGCCGGCCTGCCACCGCCCAAGCCCCCGGCAGCCAGCCCCGAGACCACCGCCCCGGCTGGCCCCTACAACGACCCCTATCTGCCGCTGCAGCGCAACCTGCGCACACTCGGTGTGCTGGATGCCCACCGATGCAGCCGCGGGCAAGGTGTCACCGTGGCCGTCATCGACACCGGTGTGGACACCGCCCATGCCGACCTGCAAGGTCTGCAAGCCAGCAGCGCCAACTTCGTCGATGCCGACGAGCGTCAGTTCCGCCTCGACCTGCATGGCACCGAGGTGGCCGGCCTGATCAGCGCCCGCCCGGGCAACGGCCTGGGCATCGTCGGCATGGCGCCGGACGCCCGCTTGCTGCTCTACAAGGCCTGCTGGCAGAAGCCAGGACAAGGCGGCGCGGTCTGCAACTCCTTCACCCTGGCCCAGGCCCTGGCCTCGGCCATCGATCGGGGGGCGCAGGTCATCAACCTGAGCCTGGGCGGCCCGGCCGATCCTCTGCTCAACCGCTTGCTGCAGAAGGCCCTGGCCAAAGGCATCGTGGTGGTCGGGGCCACGCCCGCCACGGGCGGCAACAGCGGCTTTCCGGTGGGCATGCCCGGCGTGATCGCCGTGCAAGAGCGGGCCGACGGCGGCCCGGGCCTGCAAGCGCCGGGCAATGAGGTGCTGACCCTGACCCCGGGCGGCCGCTATGACTTCGGCAGCGGCAGTTCGCTGGCTGCCGCCCAGGTCAGCGCCGCTGCCGCGCTGATCCTGCAGCGCCAGCCCGGGCTGGACGGCCCGGCCATCGAGCGGCTTCTGCGCAGCAATGCGCAGCGCCGTGACGGCGGCTCGCCCAACCTCTGCGAGGTGCTGGCCGCCCTCGAGACCAGCTGCCCCTGCCCCGTCGGGCGCTGACCCGACGAAATTTTTTCAGGCCGCCCACAACCTTTTGGGCGGCAAGCGGTACCCACCGAGCAAGGAGCAGCGCGACATGAGGTCGCGCTGCGATCCGACCCCTTGCTCGCGCCATGGCACCGCTTCCGCAGACCTCCTCCGAACCCCCTCGCCTCTGGCTCACGCTGAGGTCCAGCCGCGCCCTGGCGCAGCCTGGCCTGGTCGGCTGGCTGGCAGTGGCCGCACTGGCCGCGGCCTGCTTGCCGGCGGAGGCCTTCTGGCGCTCCATCGTGCTGGCCCCCTGGCCGGAGGAGGCCGTGCTGCGCTGGGGCGTGCAGGACCCGCTGGCTGCGCGCCTGTGCCCAGGCCGCCCTGACCGGGCCTGGCTGCCGCCCCTGCTGGCCGCCGTCCTGTTTTCCGCACTGCACCTGCTGCTGAGCCCGGGCGGCGCCGACCTGTGGCTGGCCGCCGCCACGGTGGTGCCGGCCTGGTGGCTGGGGCACGTCTACCGCCATCGCCCCTCGATCGCGCGCTGCGCCGCCTGGCATGCGCTGTTCAACCTGGTCTGGTTGATCGGCTGGCCCGCGATGGCCGGTCACCGCTGATGCCCTTCGATTCCTCCCCCTGACGGCAAGCGCCCGTCTAACCCTGCTTCCGACACCCTGCCCGTTCACCTGACACCGCACATCACCATGACACACGCGACACCCTCACTGAGCGCCTGGGCCCTGGGCCTGGCCCTGCTGCTGCCCGCCAGCGCCTGGTCGGCCGACCCCACCGTCGGCGCCACGCGCTTCAGCCAGAACTGCACGGCCTGCCACTCGGTGGCATCCACCGCCAACACCGACCGGGGCCGCAATGCACCGGCCATGATCCGCAATGCCATCAACACGGTGGGGGCCATGGGGGGCTTCTCATTCACCGA
>CALRVU010000551.1:0-3010 GCA_943371685.1 Bordetella parapertussis
CCAAGTAATTTGCCTTCGCGCTTCGGCGCGAGTCAGTAAAAAAGCCGCCCTCGGGCGGCTTTTCTTTTGGGGCCAGCCCTTGGCGAGCTGGCCGGTGCGGGCGGACTCAGTACTTAAGTTCCTCGACCAGCAAGGTCACGATGCGCTGGGCGCTCGGGCCGTTGTCGGGCTCGCCGGTGGGGCGCTGGACGGTCACATTGGAGCCGCCGGCCGAGGCAGGCTTGACCTGCACCCGGTAGCGTCCCAGCGCCAGGGCGGCCGGATCCTTGGCGCCGAACCAGCGCTGGATGAAGTTTGGGCCGTCCTTGCCAGCCTCTGACGGGTCGACGTAGCGCACCAGGTAGGTGCCGCCCGTGCGATCTCGCTCTTCCACAGTGAAGCCGCTGCGGTCCAGCGCGAGGCCGACGCGTCGCCAAGTCCGCTCGAACTCGTCATCCACCTGCAGGGTGGCGGCCGCCTCGCCGGCCACGATGCGGGCCTTGGTGGCGCGTTCTGCAGAGGCGGTGGCCACCGCAGACTTGGCGGCCTCGGGGCTGCTGCCCAGGGAGACCATCATCCGCGTCAGCAGCTCGGCTTCCAGTGCGGGGTCGGTGGCGCGCGGGGCCCAGACCGTGCCGCTGTCGCGTTCACGGCCGGCATAGACCTCTTCAAGGCCGCGGTGGCTGACATAGATCTCGGTGCCCGAGCCGCTGCGCTCCAGCCGTGTGCGGAAGCGGTCGCGCTCGCCCGTGGAATAGAAGCTGTCGAACAGCTTGCCGATCGATGAACGAATCAAGTCTTCAGGCAGCTTGGCGCGATTCTCGGCCCAGTCGGTTTCGATCAAACCGGTGGTGGCGTCTTCCTGAGTCAACTTGAAGCCGCGATCGAGCCAGAACTGGCGCACCAGTGGCCAGAGCTGCTCCGGGCTGCGGCTGCTGACGATCCAGCGCTGCTCGCCCTTGCGCTCGATGCGCATGTCGCCGTTCTGGTTGATGGCGACGCTCTGGCCGGTGGCGGCGGCAGCCGGCTTGGCCTTGCCCAGATCAGACGCAGAGACCGTGCCGCTCTGGACGGCAAAGCGGCCTTCGCGGGCCAGTGGGGTCAGATCGGGTGGGACGTCCAGCGGCGCAACCTTCTTGGCGCCACCGCGATAGTCGATCTTGTCGTCAGGCAGCAGGCTGCCCACGGACGAGCAGCCGGACACGCCGACGAGGAGCGCAATAACCGCGGCACGGACAGCCGTGATCGCAAACACTTGTTTCACTTGGGACATCTCCGGTCAGGCGCCTGCTTGGGGCGGCTGCGTGGGCTTGAAAAAGGGACAGGGCTCAGATGAGACCACATTCGCGTAAAGCAGCGCCGACTTGCGCCTGGCCGGCATCGGTCAGCTCGACCAGCGGCAGCCGCAGGGAAGGGCCGCAGCGGCCCATCTGCGACAGCGCCCACTTGGTGGGGGCGGGGCTGGCTTCGCAGAACAGGTTGCGGTGCAGGGACAGCAGGCTGAGGTGGATGGCGGTGGCCCGCTTCACATCGCCGGCCATGGCGGCCACGCACATTTCGTGCATCAGCCGCGGGGCGATGTTGGCGGTCACGCTGACATTGCCATGGCCGCCCAGCAGCATCAGGGCCACGGCCGTGCCGTCGTCACCTGAGTAGACCGAGAAGCCCTTGGGCGCGTGCTTGATCAGCCAGGCGGCCCGCTCGATGCTGCCGGTGGCCTCTTTGACGCCGAAGATGCCGGGCACCTGGGCCAGGCGCATCACCGTGTCGTGCTGCATGTCTGCCACGGTGCGGCCGGGCACGTTGTACAGCATCACCGGGATGTCGACGGCCTCGGCGATGGCCTTGAAGTGGCGGTAGATGCCCTCTTGCGACGGCTTGTTGTAGTAGGGCACGACTTGAAGCGTGCAATCGGCGCCCACCTCTTTGGCGTAGCGCGAGAGGTTGATGGCTTCGGCCGTGCTGTTGGCGCCGGCGCCCGCCATGACGGGAACCCGACCGGCCACGTGCTGGACCGCCACGCGGATGATTTCGCAGTGCTCTTCCACATTGACCGTGGCCGACTCGCCGGTGGTGCCGACCACGCCGATGCAGTCAGTGCCTTCGGCGATGTGCCAGTCGATCAAGGACTTGAGTGCATTGAAATCAACGCTGCCATCTTCATGCATCGGCGTCACAAGCGCCACGATGCTGCCAACAATCGGTGTCATCAGAATTCCTCGCAGATCCATGATTTTAGCCCTGCGGCGCGGCGCATTCCGGCAAGACGTGGCGGACAGGCTCAGCACCCACGACAGGTGGCCGCACCGCAGCGATGCGTTGCACGAACCGGTCGGGTTGCCGGAGCACACCGTCCTCATAGCCGACGATGCGCAAATCTGCGCAGCGGGCCAGCAGTTCGCCCGGCTGCAGCAAGAACTCAGGGCGCGAGGGGCGGCCGATCGTTTCCTGCCCCGAGGCGAAGGTTTCGTACAGCAGCAGTCCGCCCGGCGCCAGGCTGGCAAACAGGGCTGGCCAGAGCGGGCGCCACAGATAGTTGGTCACCACCACCGCGTCAAACTGCCGGTCGTGCAGTGGCCAGGGGTGGGCCTCGATGTCGGCCAGCACGCATTCGGCCAAGGTGTCCAACCCGGCCAGGGCCTCTGCGTTCCGGTCCACACCGGTGACGCGATGACCCCGCGCTGCGAACCAGCGCAGATGGCGCCCGCCGCCGCAGGCGACGTCCAGCACGCTGCCACCCGGGGCCACCAGGTGCGCCCAGCGGGTGATCCAGTCAGACGGCAGGCCCGTGCCATGCATCAGAAGCAGCTCCAGGCGCGGCTGGCCAGGTCCATGGCCAGATCGGGATGGAGATAAGCCGCAAACACGGCGGCCAGCGCCGCCAGCACCAGGACGATGCGCAGCGCGCCGCCAATGCGGTGTCCGGTGGGCGCGGTTCCCTGGCTCATGCCGGCAGCGCCGCGCCGCGCGCGATCGGTGTTTCACGCACGGGCAGGTTGGCCAGTCCGGCCATCACACCCAAGGCCACCGA
>CALRVU010000552.1:0-3009 GCA_943371685.1 Bordetella parapertussis
CGAGCTGCTGCTGCCCGCCGCCCGCGAGGCGGCAGCGGCCGTGGCCCGGCTGACTGAGCTGGCCAGCGGCAAGGCGCGGCAGACTGGCGATGCGCCAGCCGCCATGCTGCCGCCCACCCCGGTGACCATCGGCACCATTCTTGATCCGGCCGCCATCCGCCTGGGCGAGTTCCTGCGGGCTGTGCGCCAGCAAGCACCGCAGATCCACCCCGAGCTGCGCCACGGCATCTCGGGCGGCGTGCTCAAGGACGTGCGCAGCGGCCGGCTCGACCTGGGCTTCTGCCTCGGTCAGCCCGACCCCGGCCGGCTGCGCTTGCTGCGGCTGGCCTCGGTGCGCTATGTGGTGGTGGCTCCGCGCGGCTGGCAGGCCCGCTTGCAAGGTTGCAGCTGGGAGGATCTGGCCACCATGCCCTGGATCGCCACGCCCAGCGAATCGGTGCATCACCAGCTGCTGGCGCCCCTGTTCGGCCGCCTTGCCAGGCCCGTGCACACCGTGGCACGGGTGGATCAGGAGGCTTCGATGCTCGACCTGGTGCGGGCCGGCTTTGGGCTGTCGCTGGCTCGCGAGGCCGTGGCGCTGCGCGAGGCCGATCAATCGGGCCTCGCCCTGTCGCGCCAGCACAGCCTGGACACGGCCCTGTGGCTGGTGGCACCACGCCCCGATGCCGACGAGGCCCGCGCGACCACCGTGGACAGCTTGTTCGAGGTCGCCTCGCAGGTCTGGCAGACCCGCACCCGCTGAGCGCAGCCGTCCGGGCGCTGAAATGCCGCGCTCAGTTGGCCAGGTGGGAGGCCAGCACCGGAAACAGCTTGATCAAGCCGTCGGCCAGCAGCTCCACGGCCATGGCCGCCAGGATCAGGCCCATCAGCCGGGTCATCACATTGATGCCGGTCTGCCCCAGCACCTTGGCAATGCGACCCGCGGCCGAAAAGGCCAGAAACGTGGCGGCACCGATGACCACGCCATAGCCCACCAGCGCCGCATGCTCCCAGAAGGTGCGGGTCTTCTCGGCATAGATCACCATGGTCGAGATGGTGGCCGGGCCGGTGAGCAAGGGAATGGTCAGCGGCACCACGGCGATCGACGATCCGGCGTCGGCCTTGGCCTGGCCCTCGTTGACATCCTCACGACGGCTCTCGGCCGGCTGGGCGTTGAGCATGTGCATCGACGAAATCAGCAGCAGCAGGCCGCCGCCCACCTGGAAGGAGGCGATCGAGATGCCGAAGATCTCGATCAGCTTGAGGCCTGCCACCGAGCTGATGGCCACCACCGCAAAGGCCGCCAGCGAGCTGGTGCGGATCGTCCGCTTGCGCTCCTCACGGCTGAAACCCTGCGTGAAGTGGATGAAGAACGGCACCACGCCGATCGGATTGACGATGGCCAACAGGGCGATCAGGGGCTTGAGAAATTCCATGTGTGGATTCTGCGGCACGCCCGGAGGGGCGCAAACCTGCATAAAAACGACATTTTGATGAGGAACGCTTTGCCGAGCTTGAAGAAATAGTCCCATAATGGTTTTGGGGCAGCTCGTTTGCGGGCCGTTCCCTGTTTGCTGTGTATGGACGCGGCACCTTCGCTTGATGGTTCACGCTGGGTTGAAGCTCCACATGGTCTTTTTGTGATTGATAGGAGCGTTCCCCATGGGAAACAAGCTTTATGTCGGCAACCTCGCTTACAGCGTGCGCGACGACTCCCTGCAACAAGCATTCGGTGAATTCGGCACCGTCACGTCCGCCAAGGTCATGATGGACCGCGAAACCGGCCGTTCCAAGGGCTTCGGCTTTGTGGAAATGAGCTCGGATCCGGAAGCTCAAGCTGCCATCAACGGCATGAACGGCCAGCCCCTCGAAGGCCGCGCCATCGTCGTCAACGAAGCACGTCCTCGCGAAGAGCGTCCGGGCGGCTTCGGCGGCGGCGGCGGTAGCCGCAGCGGCGGTGGCGGCTACGGCGGCGGCGCTGGTGGTGGCGGCGGCGGCCGCAGCCCCTACGGCGGCGGCGGCGGTGGTGGCGGCGGCTACGGTGGTGGTGGCGGCGGCGGTGGCCGCAGCCCCTACGGCGGTGGCGGCGGTGGCCGCAGCGGTGGCGGCGGCGGCGGTGGCCGTGGCGGCTACTGATCTGCCAGCGAGCTGACCCGTCAACGGGTCACTCTCTGAATGCGAAAAGCGCAGCGGGCAACCTCTGCGCTTTTTTCATGCCTGAAGCGCCAACGAGGGTGCCAGGCGGGTCTGGCTGAAAGACGCTCAGCTTCCTCTCAGTCCTCGCCGCGTCGCTTCTTGCGGCCACGGCCGGCCAATGCACGGTCCAGCACGGCGTTGGGCAGAACGCGCAACAAACGCGCCACCCAAGCCATCTGCCAGGGGATCACCCGATAGCTGTCGCCCCGGCTGATGGCCGCAAAAGCCTGGTCGGCAAAATCTTCCGCCTGCATCAAGAACGGCATCGGATAGCGGTTGGAGGCGGTCAGCGGCGTGGCGATGTAGCCGGGCAACAGCGTCATCACCTTGATGCCGGAGGACCGACACTCGCCGCGCAGGCTTTCGCAGTAGGCCACCACACCGGCCTTGCTGGCGCAGTAGGCACCGTGGCCCGGCATGCCGCGGATGGCCGCCACGCTGGCCACACCCACCAGCGTGCCGCTGCGGCGTGCCTGCATGGGCGCCAGAAACGGATGGAAAGTGGCCGCGAGGCCGATGTTGTTGGTCTCGAAGGTTTCGCGCATGACCTCCAGGTCCGCGCGCACAGCGGTGTCCATGCCCACGCTGATGCCGGCATTGGCGATCACCACATCCGGCACGCCCCACTCGGCCATGCACTGCTCGGCGGCAGCGACGATGCTGTCGATCTGCTGCACATCGGCGGCATAGGCCAGCCAGCGGCCGGCCTCGCCCGCCTGCGCCGCAGCCCAGACGCGCAAGGCATCGACCCGCCGGGCCACCAAGGCCACGCGCCAACCGGCCGCGTGATAGCGCAACGCCAACGCCTGGCCGATGCCGCTGGAGGCACCGGTG
>CALRVU010000553.1:0-3004 GCA_943371685.1 Bordetella parapertussis
GAACCAGCGTCAGCCTGACTGACAAGGTCAAGGCCCTGTCGCGCGGCATGGTGGTGCAGCTGCACCTGGCGCTGATCGCCGCGGTGGACGCCCGGATCATGATCCTGGATGAGCCCACGCTGGGCCTGGATGTGCTCTCGCGCAAGGCCTTCTACGAGATGCTGATCGACGAATGGTGCGACGGCGAGCGCACGGTGCTCATCTCCACCCACCAGGTGGAAGAGGTCGAGGCCCTGCTGTCGGACGTGATGATGCTCAACGACGGCAAGCTGGTGCTCAACATCAGCCTGGACCAGATCGACCAGCGCTTTACCGCCCTGAGCCACGACCCCGCTGCGGCCGACGTGATCGCTGCTGCCCATCCGCTGCTGCGCTACCGCCAGCAAGGCGAGGCCGCTGCGCTGTTTGACGGCGCCGTGCCGCCCGAGGTGGCCGCGCTGGGTCGGCGCTTGCGCCCGAGCCTGGTCGATCTGTTCGTGGCGCTGACCCGCGCCCCCGAACTCAACCCGCGCAGCCGCTGAAAAGGAGAGTTGCCATGATGACGTTCAAGACCCTGCTGCACCGTGAATGGATGCAGCATCAAACTGGCTGGCTGGTGTTGGCTGGCCTGCCCCTGGTGATCATGTTGCTGGCGCTGCCGTTTGGCGGCGTGCACATGGACGGTGGCGAGTCGGCCACGGATGTGGTTCTGGTGATCTCCGGTGGCTATACCTTGCTGGTGACCCTGATGGCCTGGATGGCGGTGAGCTTTCAGGCCACCAGCCTGGCGCGGCGCGACCAGCAAGACCGCTCGATCGAGTTCTGGCGCTCGCTGCCCGTGAGCGACTGGCAGGCTGTGGGTGCCACCGCGCTGATGCACCTGCTGCTCGTTCCGCTGGTCGTGATGCTGGTGGCTGCCGTCAGCGCCGTGCTGGTGGCCCTGCTGGTGGTGATGCGCCTGTATGGTGCCGCTGCGCTGGTCGATCTGCCCTGGCTCAGCCTGGTCGCCGCGGCGGCGGCCACCGTGCCGCGCATGGTGCTGGGTGTGCTCTTGGCAGCTTTCTGGGCGGCGCCCATGCTGATGCTGCTGATGCTGGCCTCGACATGGCTCAAGCGCTGGGCGGTGCCGGTGGTGCTGGCGGTGGTTGGCGGCGGCGGTGCCATCCTCAAGTACGCGTATCAGCAAGCCTGGGTGCACGACACGCTGGGTGACCTGGCTGAGCGCTTCCTGTGGGCCATGATTCCGCTGGGCCGTGAGGGCCACAACCTGGACGCCGAGCACGGCCCGGCCAGCGCCCTGGCCCAGTTGCCGAGTTGGATGCTGGAGGACAGCCTGCGCGTGCTGGGCGATGTCGTCACCCCGCTGGGCCTGTTCGCCGCCGTGTTTGCCGCCGCCTGTTTTGCCCTGCAGGTGCAACGCAGGCGACAATTTGGCGCATGAAACTGATCCGCCTGCGCGAAGGAAAAGAACGCTCGCTGTTGCGCCGCCACCCTTGGGTGTTTGCCAACAGCGTCGAACGTGGCAAGGCCGACCCGGGCGAGACCGTCCGGGTCGAGTCGCATGACGGCCGATTTCTGGCCTGGGCCGCGTTCAGCCCCGAGTCGCAGATCCGCCTGCGCGCCTGGAGCTTTGACGAGGCCGAGCGCATCGACGCGGCCTTCATGCTGCGCCGGGTGCAGGCCGCCGTGGCCATGCGGGCCCGGCTGGCGGTGCCCAGCAACGGCGTGCGCCTGCTGCACGGCGAGGCCGACGGTCTGCCCGGCCTGGTGGTGGACCGCTACGGCGACACCCTGAGCGCCCAGTTCCTGTCCAGCGGCGCCGAGCGCTGGAAGGCCGTGCTGGCCGACGCGCTGTGCCAGGCCACCGGATGCAGCCGGCTCTACGAGCGCTCTGATGCCCAGGCCCGCCAGCTGGAAGGCCTGCCCGAGGTGACCGGCTGGTTGCGCGGCGAGGGCAGCACGGCCGTCACCCTGACCGAGCACGACTGGCAACTGACGCTGGACGTGGCCGAAGGCCACAAGACCGGCTACTACCTGGACCAGCGCGACAACCGCGCCCTGTTTGCCCGGCTGGTGCGCCAGTTTGGCTGCCAGCAGGTGCTCAACTGCTTCAGCTACACGGGCGGCTTCAGCGTGGCTGCGCTGGCCGGCGGTGCGGCCCATGTCACCAGCGTCGATTCATCCGGTCCGGCGCTGGCGCGCGCCACCGCCCATGTGGCGCTGAACGGCTTTGAAGCCAGCCGCCACACCGCGCTGGACGCCGATGTGAACAGCACCTTGCGGCAATGCCTGGCCGAGGGCCGGCGCTTTGACGCCATCGTGCTCGACCCGCCCAAGTTCGCCCCCAGCGCGGCCCATGCCGAACGCGCCAGCCGCGCCTACAAGGACATCAACCGGCTCGCCCTCAAGCTGCTCAACCCGGGCGGCTTGTTGCTCACCTTCAGCTGCTCCGGCGGCATCAGCGCCGATCTGTTCCACAAGATCGTGGCCGGTGCCGGCATCGACGCCCAGGTGGATGGCTACCTGCTGCAGCGGCTCGAAGCCGCCAGCGACCACCCGACCACGCTGTGCTTCCCCGAGGGCGAATACCTCAAGGGCCTGGTGATCCAGACCCGGTAGATCCGTCCGATCAGCCCCGACGTGGTGCGCCTTGCGCTGGCGCAGTGCACGGTTGCACCGGCAGGCGTAAAGTAGGCTCAGCCCAGAGGAGGGGCTGACCATGCTGATCCTCATCCCGGTTGACGGCTCCAAAGCCTCGCAAGATGCCGTGCACCATGTGCTGACCTTGCGCAACAACGGCTTGGCCGCGCGCGTTCTGCTCGTCAATGTGCAAGAGAGCCCGCACCTCTACGAAATGATGCTGATGCCCGACGCCGAGGCCATCGATCAGTCGGTGCACGAGGTGGCCGTCCATGCGCTGGAGTCAGCCTCCGAGCTGCTCACATCGGCTGGTGTGCAGTTCGCCTGCGAGACCCTGACCGGCGAGATCGGCCACGGCATCATCGACGCGGCCGAGCGCAGCGGC